>MWBB01000057.1 GCA_002068835.1 Acidobacteria bacterium ADurb.Bin340
AATGAAGAGGCCCAGGCTCTTGCTCAGCGAGGGCGTGTAGGCCTTCATGCACAGGTCCACGATGGTGACGAACGAAGCGATTACCACGATGAAGCAGGGGATGCGCATCTTCTCCGGGATCACGCCCCGCAGCGCCGAGATGAAGAGGTTGGAAAGGATCAGCACGAAGGTGGCCGCCATGCCCATGCCGAGGCCGTCGGACATGCTGCTGGTCACGGCCAGCGTGGGGCACATGCCCAGCACCAGTCCGAACACGGGATTGCTGGACCAGAGCCCCGCAACCAGGATGTCCTTGAAGGATTCCGTCTGCTCGGCCATGGGTTACCTCTTCCCGAGATGGGCCGCGAGGGCGCGAAGGCCGAAATCGACCTGATCCGTGATGGCGCGGGAGGTGATGGTGGCCGCCGTAATGGCCTCCACATCGCCGCCATCCTTCTTCACCTTGAACCGGAAGCCCTCCTGGCCCTTGCCCAGGAACTGGCCCCACCAGGCCCTGTCCTTGGCCTTGGTGCCGAGCCCCGGCGTTTCGCTCTGCTGCAGGATGTAGAGCCCGGTGATCTTCAGGTCTGCATCCACACCGACCAGGAAACGGATGAGGCCGGCGTAGCCCTTCCGTGTTTCCAGTTCCAACACGGCCCCCTTGAAGGCCCCGACCCCACCGTCGATCACGGCCGGGATGGAGCGGCCTTCGTGCTGGATCACCACGGGCCTGGCCTGCTCCGACAGCGTGGGCAGCACGGCCTTGAGGGCCTCGGCACGCTCCCGCTCCGCCGCCGCCGCGATCTTGCCCTTCGTGACGCTGTAGACGCCGCTCAGCGCGCCGCCCGCCACCGCCGCGAAAAGCACCAGGATGACGATGTCCCGCGTGCCTTTCATGCCGCCACCCCCCTCACTCCGAACTTCCGGGTCTTGGTGTACCTGTCGATGAAGGGCACGCAGGCATTCAGGATCAGGATCGCGAAGGAGACCCCTTCGGGAAATCCTCCAAAGAGCCGGATGAGCCCCGTGATCAGGCCGATGCCCGCGCCGAAGATCAGCATGCCCTTGGGGGTCACGGGCGAGGTCACCATGTCCGTGGCCATGAAGAGGGCCCCCAGCAGCGCGCCGCCCGTGAGGATGTGGAAGAGGGGCGAAGCGTACTTCTGCGGATCCACCATCCAGAAGATCCCGGTGAAGAGGGCCAGCGTGCCAAGCATCGCCACCGGGATCTGCCAGGAGATGACCTTCCGGTAGAGCAGCCAGGCGCCGCCCAGCAGAAGCGCCAGGGCTGACATCTCGCCCAGGCTCCCGCTCGTGGTTCCCAGAAGGTAGTCCATCGTGCTCCAGGTGCCCTGGACCTTGGCCAGGCCATCGGTCTTCAGCAGGCCCAGGGGCGTGGCCGCGGAGACGCTGTCGGAAACCCGGGGCGCCACCCAGGCGGTCATGTGCACCGGGTAGGAGATAAGCAGGAACACCCGGGCGATGAGGGCGGGGTTGAAGAGGTTGTAGCCCAGGCCGCCGAAGAGGTGCTTGGCGATGACGATGGCCACGAAGCTGCCCACCGCGGTCATCCACAGGGGAAAGGCCGGCGGCAGGTTCAGGGCCAGCAGGATGCCGGTGATGAGGGCGCTGCCATCGAAGACCGTTTCGCGGATCTCCTTGCGGCGGCCCCTCAGGTAGAGCACGCCCGCCTCGCAGGCCAAGGCGGCGGCGGAGGCCGTGGCGATCACAGCCAGGGTGAAGAAGCCGAACAGATACACGCTCACGGCGCAGGCGGGCAGCAGGGCGATGACCACGTCGTACATCACCCGCTTCAGGTCCGCTTCGGCATGAAGATGGGGAGAGGAGGTCAGGTTCAGCTTCATGCCTTGCTCCTGGCGTGGTTCCGATGGATCGCTTTGCCCAGACGGATCCAGTGGACGAGCTTGCGGTGGGTGGGGCACACGTAGCTGCAGCAGCCGCATTCCATGCAGTCGGCGGCATCGCCCAGCCGGTCCACCAGGCTGAACTGGGCGCCCACCGCCAGCTCCGTGGGCATCAGCCCCATGGGACAGGCCGCGATGCAGCGTCCGCATCGGATGCAGGGGCCTTCCTTCTCGTAGCGGAAGTCATCCTCGGAGAGCACCACGATGCCGGAAGTGCCCTTCATCACCGTCACGTCCAGATCCCTGAGGCTCTTGCCCATCATGGGGCCGCCGTGGAGGACGGCCCGCACGCGATCCTCGTCCACGAAGCCGCCCGCGGCCTCGATGGCTTCCCGGATGGAGGTGCCCAGCCGCAGCCGGTAGTTGCCGGGGCGCTTCACGTAGCCCGTCACCGTCACCACCCGTTCGAGCACGGGTTTGCCATGCCAGACGGCCTCGTAGGCCGCAAAGGCGGTGGCGATGTTCTGCACCACGACGCCCACGGCGAAGGGGAGCTTGCCCGAAGGCACTTCCCGCCCCAGCAGCGCCTGGATCAACTGTTTCTCGCCCCCCTGGGGATAGCGGGTCTTCAGGATGGCCACCTGGAAGCCCTTCAGTCCCAGGGCCTGGATGCGGGCCTCCAGCAGGGCGATGGCATCGGGCTTGTTGGCTTCGATGGCCACGATCACCGCAGGAACGCCGAGAATCTTCTGGAAGACCTGGGCGCCCCGCAGCACGGCCTCCGGCTGCTCCAGCAGCAGCTGATGGTCCGCCGTGAGGAAAGGCTCGCATTCCGCGCCGTTGAGCACCAGGGTGTCCACCGGCATGTCCGGGGGCGGAGCCAGCTTCACGTGGGTGGGGAAGGTGGCTCCGCCCAGCCCCACGATGCCTGCGGCCTTGATGGCATCCAGCAGGACCTGCCGATCCAGAGCCTCCAGCTCCACGGAATGAACCTCCCGGAAGCGGTCGGCGTCGGCTTCGGTGGCTGCGGCATCCACTTCGAGAAGGATGGCGTTCTCGTAGGCGCCGGAGGCGGACAGGCGGCGCTCGATCTTCTTCACGGTCCCCGAGACCGGCGCGTGGATCCCGGCTGAGATCAGTCCATCTCCTTCAGCCAGCAGGTCTCCGACCTTCACGGCATCCTTCAGCGCCACCAGCGCCTTCGCGGGCCGGCCCAGGTGCTGGTTGAGGTGGACCGCCATCTCCGCAGGCAGGGGCCCCGGGACGATGGGCTGATGGCGGGAGGCTTCCTTGTGTTCCGGCGGATGCACGCCTCCGCGCCCGAAGGTGAACCTACGCATGGGCCGCCTCCTTCGCTTCGGGAGCCCGGGTAAGCCGGATCGTTGCCGGTTTACAGGCCTCCACGCACTTCATGCAGGCCTCGCAGAGGTCCGGCTGGATGCTGGCCAGCCCCTGGTCCACCGACACGGCGCTGAAGGTGCAGACCCGCTCGCAGGCCTTGCATCCGATGCAGCCCACGGAGCAGTACTTCCGCACCACGGCGCCGGGATCCGTGGACTTGCAGGCCACGTAGACCGCCTGGGCATGGGGCGCCATCTCGATGAGCCCCCGAGGGCAGGCTTTCACGCACTTGCCGCAGCCGGTGCAGGCTTCCTCGTCCACCCGGGCCACTCCATCCACCATGTGCAGGGCGTCGAAGGGGCAGGCCCGCACGCAGTCCGCCAGGCCCAGGCAGCCGAAGGGGCAGACCAGCGTGGAGGTTCCGGCGATGGCCACTGCGGCGCAGCTGGGAATGCCCTGGTAGATGCCCGAGGTCACGGCGTTCCCGCCCCCGTTGCAGAGCACCCGCGCCACGTTCCGCTGGGTGGCCAAGGCCTCCTGGCCCAGCGCCCCGGCGATGCGGGCCGCGAGGGACGGCCCGCCCACGGGGCAGAACAGCTCGGGATCCTTGGTTTCGGCCACCTTCTCCGCGAAGGCGTGACAGCCGGCAAAGCCGCAGCCGCCGCAGTTGGCGCCCGGCAGCAGGCTTTCCACCTCGCCGATGAGCGGATCTTCGAACACGGCGAACTTCTTCGCGGCGAGGTACAGCACCACGCCCGCCAGCAGCGCGACGCCTCCCAGGACCAGGATGGTAAGAAGAATGAGGCGGACATCCATTCAGCACCTCGTGATGCAGATCCGGGCCGCTGAAGCGGCACCTCGATGCAGCAGGATCGGGACCAACAGCCCCACGCCCAAACCTGCAAACCCCAGAGCGATGGCCCAGGATTCGCCCCACTGCGCCCCCACCATCGCCCCCGCCAGCAGAAGCATCAGCGGCAGGATGAAGGTGCTGAAGGCCAGCCAGACCCGGAATCCCGAGGGCAGGTCCACGCACACCGCATCCCCGGGGCCGACCCCCTCCGGAAGCCTGTCCGCCGGAACCAGGATGCGTTCCGCCGCGGGCAGCCTGCAGAAGCCCCGTGTCGCGCATCCTTCGCAGCCCTGGCGGTCCAGGCTCAGCTCGATGGGAACCAGGCCATCCGCCTGCGGTGGGAGCACTTTTCCTTGCATGGGTGAACTTTCGGGGAAGGACCCAGGTCCCCGGGGGCCGGATCCGGTAGGAGCGAAGCGGCTCCGGATTCCGACGCCAACGGACGACCCGCTGCCCGGACCGTGCGGCATCTCCGAACCCACCGAAATTGTTGCGCAGCGAACCTCCACCATAGCTGTTCGCCCGTGTGGCATGCATCACCCACCTGGGCCATCCATCCGAAATCCGTCCCTGCCGGGTGGATCCAGGCTGGGACTGGCATGATGGAAACAACCATCCCCGGGAGTGCCATGGCCGCCGCCCCCCAAGCCCCCATCCCCCAGGCTCCCTCCCTGCAGGCCCTGATGCACGAGTGCCGCAAGGTGATCGTGGGCCAGCCTCAGCTGCTCAACCGACTGCTGGTGGCCCTGCTCTGCCGGGGCCACGTGCTTCTGGAGGGCCTGCCAGGCCTGGCCAAGACCCGCACCATCAAGACCCTGGCCGCCGCCAGCCACCTGAGCTTCCGGCGCATCCAGTTCACGCCGGACCTGCTGCCTTCGGACGTGGTGGGCACCCTGGTCTTCGACCCCCGCACCCTCACCTTCACCCCCAAAAAGGGCCCCGTCTTCGCCCACCTGCTGCTGGCCGACGAGATCAACCGCGCCCCCAGCAAGGTGCAGTCGGCCCTGCTGGAGGCCATGGAGGAGCGGCAGGTGACCCTGGGCGAGGACAGCTTCCCCCTGCCCAGCCCCTTCCTGGTGCTGGCCACCCAGAACCCCCTGGAGCAGGAGGGCACCTTCCCCCTGCCCGAAGCCCAGATGGACCGCTTCCTCTTCAAACTGAAGGTGGACTACCCCGCCCATGCCGAGGAGGTGGAGGTGCTGCGCCGGGCCGACGGCCACGAGGAGGCCGTGCGGCCCGTGCTGGACGAGGCCGCCGTACTCCACGCGGGGCACCTGGCCGCCCAGGTGCGGCTGGATGAGGCGATCCGCGACTACATCGTGCGGCTGGTGGGAGCCACCCGCGCCGGCCACGGCAAGGCATGGAAGGGCAAGGAACTGCTCCGCTGCGGCGCCAGCCCCCGGGCGGGCCTGGCCCTGCAGGCCGCCTCCAAGGCCCTGGCCCTCGTCTCGGGCCGGGACCATGTGCTGCCCGATGACGTGGTCACCCTGGCCCCCGATGTGCTGCGCCACCGCCTGCTGCTCACCTACGAAGCCGAAGCCGATGGCGTTTCCACGGACGAAGTGATCCGCACCCTGCTGGGCGCTGTGCCCCGGCCCTGAACAAATTTCCACCAAGCCATGACTTCTTCATGTAGTGTGGGGGCACCATCCCCCAACCCCATCGGGTATCTGCAGGAGGCGCCATGAGCACCCTCGTATCCATCGTCGTGACCGTTCAGGACGGCAAACGGAAACGAAAATTCGAGATCGATACCGAGGCCAACTGCATGCTGGTCTGGAACAAGGAAGGCTGGGATGTCCTGGAGGCGTTCTACCGGGATGTGAAGAAGGATCCCAGGAAGGCCAAGGAGGTCCACGACCGAACGTGCCCCAAGGCCAAGCCCAAGCGGGGTTCCCTCTCGGATCTGGGGGGACCGGGCGACGAACCCGTGATCGCGATCAAAGACAACCATTGCGATCCCACCGAATGGCCCTGAGCGGCCTTCAAGGCATGCCCAGCATGCGCGCCTGCCGCTGAAGGTTGGCATCCAGGGCCAGGGCTCGGCTCCAGGCCTCCCGGGCCCTGGACTGCGCTTCGGCATTGCCCCGCCGGGCGGCCTCCTGTTCCACAACGCCAATCCACAGCCAGGCTTCTCCCCGCTGGGGATCCCTCGCGCGAACCGCTTGGGCCAGGGCCAGGGTTCGGGCCCGGGCCCTGGGCTGGCCGCTCCGCTGGAACCTGCGGGCCTGCACCTCGGCACTCCCCAGCAGGGCCTTGATCATCTCCGTACGCTCGGCTGCTCGCTGGAAGGCCCCTTCCGCTTGGCGCCAGTCCGCTTCGGGATCCCCGCCTGAAACCATCTGCAGACGCCCCCGCAGGAGGTGGCACCGCCCCTTGAGGTGGTCCGTTTCGAAGGGCGAGGGGCTGCGGCCTCCCAGGTCCACCAGTGCCCCTTCGGCTTGGCCCAGGAGCCCGGCCACCTCCCCGCCCCGCTCCAGGCGCCCTTCCGCGACCCCCAGCAGGGCCTCCGCCACACTGTTGAGGGCCACCCGCAGGTTCGGATTGATCCGGAAGGCCTTCCGGTAGTTTTCGGCGGCCTGCAACAGGTCCGCTTCCCCATCGCCGGTGGTCGCCAGGAGGTACTGGCCCCGGATGAGGTGGGCATCCCCGGCGGTCCAGGCGGGATTCCGCAGGCGCAGCCCCCGGCTTTCCGCCGCGCTGACGGCCTCCAGTGCCGCAGCCACGGAGGGCCGGGGATCCAGCCCGTGGGTGCGTTCGTATTCCGCCCGTTCCACCCAGAGGGTGGCCAGCCCGTGGTAGGCGCTGGCAAGGTTCGGGAAGCGTGCGCGCAGGGCCTGGGCCTGGGCCAGACCCTCCTCGAAGCTGGCCCAGGGCGTTCGCCCCATATGGATTTCCCAGGTCATCTTCCGCATGCAGGCCCCTGCAATCAGGGCGGCGAAGGCGGGATCCGCCGGATGTCGGCCCTGGGCGGCCCGGGCCAGATCGAGGGCGGCCTGGAACCAGGACATCCTCTTCTCGTTCTCGCCGTAGGCCCCTTTGTTTCCGAGGGACAGCAGCAGGGTGATGCGGATGGCCAGAACCGTGGGATGCTCCGGGGCCTGGGCCAGGGCCTCGCTGGAAAGGGCCTCGGCCTCCTGGAAGGCCGCCTGGGTGGCGGGCGCCTGGGGAGGCCGCAATTCGGCCCAGCGCCCCAGGGCCCGGGCGAGCTGGGCCTTGGCTTCCGCCTCTCCGGGGGCCAGAGCCAGCACCTGGGCCAGAAGGGCCCGGCAGCGGTCCAGGCTGGCATCACCGGAGTGCCCCGAGGCCAGCTCCCAGGAAAGGCGCTCCACCTGAGCCTTCATGTGGCCCAGGGCCGTGGCCGGATCGCTGGGGGCTAGGCGGAGCGCCGCCTCGAACACCGGCTCGGCCCGTTCCAGGCAGGCCAGGGCCCGGATCGGATCCTGGGCCGCCCGGGCCTGCTCCAGCAGGGCTTCGCCTTCCAGACGCTTGGCCTCGTAGAGCCAGGGCGTCTGGTCCAGGGCCTCCCGGGCCTTCCGCTCAGCCAGCTCCCAGCGCCCTTCGATCTGGGCCACCAGGGCCTCGTGGAAGGCGGGGGATTCCAGCGCTGCGGGTGCCCCTCGGCGCAGGAACTCCAGGGCCGGATCCCGCAGATCCCGGGCCAGTTCCCGCTCCCGAGCCTCCCGGAGATCCCGGGTGGGCAGGGCCCGGCTCCGGTCCAGGGCCCTGCGGTATTCCTGGGCCAGCACCCGCCCCAAAGCCAGTGCCACCTCGGGCGTGCGCAAACCACCGTCCCAGGCCTGCTGCAGCAGCGGGCGGGCCGTTTCGGGTTCACCCAGCGCCAGATGCGCCCGGCCCCGGGCGTAGGCCGCGGGCCCCGAGGCCAGTCGACCAGCATGCCGGGCCTGGGCCTCCAGTAGCCGCAGTCGGCTCCGAGCTTGGCGCAATTCAGGCCGAAGGTCGTGGGCCGGAAGCAGGTGGGCGTACCGCAGCAGCGCCTCGATCCGCTCGGCCTCCTGGCCGAAGGTCTGGGCATGCCGGGCCCGGGCCCCGGCGGACCAGGACAGCCAGCCGGCGTAGCCCGCCAACCCCAGCATCGCCGCCAGGGCCACGCCCGCCACCAGCACCACGAGCCGGTGCTTCCGCGCCCACTTCCCGGCCCGGTACCTCACGGTGGGACGCTGGGCCCGGATGGGCTCGCCCTCCCGCCAGCGCCGCAGATCCTCCGCCACCGCCAGCGCGCTCTCGTAGCGCCGCGCCGGATCCTTCTCCAGGCAAGTGCGCACGATGAGGTCCAGATCCTCCGGCAGATCCGGCACCAGGCGCAGGAGGCTCGGCACATCGTCATCCAGCGCGGCCCGGATGGCGTCCATCCCTTCCGCCTGGGCAAAGGGCGGCAGCCCCGTGAGCATCTTGTGGAAGGTGGCGCCCAGACCGTACACATCCGTCCGGCGCCCCACTTGGTCGTGCTCGCCCCGAGCCTGTTCCGGGGCCATGTAGTGAACCGTCCCGATCACCAATCCCTGCTGGGTTAGCCCCGTGGATTCCAGTCCCTTGGCCAAACCGAAATCCACCACCACGGGCCGCGGGCCGGAATCGCCGGCTTCCACCAGGATGTTGGCGGGCTTCAGATCCCGGTGGATCAGGCCTTCCCGGTGGGCGGCGTGGATCGCCTCGGCCACCCGCTCCATCACCTGCGCCTTGTCCTCCAGGCTCAGCTTCGGCGCCATCTGCTCCAGCGTCCCGCCCTTCACGAACTGCATGGCGATGTAGGCCTGGCCCTCCCATTCGCCCACCTCGTACACCTGGCCGATGTGGGGATGTTCCACCCGCGCCTGATGCTGGGCCTCCAGCACGAAGCGCTTGAGCAGATCGGGATCGTCCCGCCGCAGGAACTTCAGGGCCACCGCCCGTTTCAGACTGGGATCCCAGGCCCGGAACACCCGCCCCATGCCGCCTTCTGCCACGAAACGCAGGTTCCGGTACTGGCGCCAGGCCGGCAGGGTAAGCGCCTGGAGAACCTGACGGCCCGTGCCATCCCGGCTCTCGCCGATGCGGGGCAGGCTGTCCCAGACGCCCTGGACGGCGTGGAGCCCCGTGGGGGCATCGCCCGGCTCCGAGGGCGGCACGGGCGAGGGACTCGGCGCACCGGCCTCGGCGCAGAGCCGCTCCAGGACCGCCACGTCTTCGTCATCCAGCGCCCCCAACTCCAGCAGGTAGGCCACGGGACCTTCCGGATGTCCCGCCGCAGACTGGAACAGCGACGCATCCACCAGCCCCCGCAGCAGGGCATGGGCTGCGATCTTGGCCTGGAGTTCGAGGTTCATCCATCCATCCGTCACGGCAGTTTCACGGGCCACCCCCGCCCCCCGCAAGAGGTTGGAAAAGAAAGGCATTTCAGGGTTGACCCGGGATGCAGCGGCGGGCCATCCTGCCCAGGACGGACGACCGGAAAGGAGGTGTCGATGGGCCAACGATACGTCATCGACGAACCTCCCTCGCGCCGGGGCTGAGGAAGCCCTACTTCCCTTCCCAACGCGTGGTCCGGGGTGCGGCTGAAGGCCCATCCCGACCGTTTCCGAACCCGGATCCACCATGTTCGATCGCTTCATCGACAGCGTGTGGGGCCCAGCCTCCAGCCTGATCGCCGCACCCATCCGCCGACGCCGATGGGTGGACCTGCTCGTGCTGGCGGCCCTGGCGGGCATCGTGCTGGGCCTGGTGATGGTGGCCCGGCAGTGGACCGCCGTGCAGCGCCCCGTGGTGGAGATCGACCTTTCGCCCTGGGCCTTGCCCAAGTACGCGCTGCTCAGCTTTGTGCGGGCAGGCGTGGCCTACGTGATCAGCTTCGGCATCACCCTGGCCCTGGCCTACTGGGCTGCCAAGGACCCCTGGGCCGAGCGCTTCCTCATCCCCATCCTCGACATCCTGCAGAGCGTACCGCTCCTGGCCTTCCTGCCCGTGGTGCTGCTGGCCATGGTGACCCTTTTCCCCCGCAGCAACATTGGGCTGGAGCTCTCGGCAGCCATCCTCATCGTCACCTGCCAGGCCTGGAACATGATCTTCGCGTTCTACCAGAGCCTGAAGAGCGTGCCCAAGGACCTGGACGAAGCCGCGCGGGCCTATGGCATGAACTGGCTGCAGCGGCTGCGCTGGGTGGAGCTGCCCTACGCCACGCCGGGCCTCGTGTGGAATTCCATGGTGAGCGTGGCCAACGGGTGGTTCTTCCTCATGGCCAGCGAGGCCTTCAAGCTGGGCAAGCAGGACTTCCGACTGCCGGGCCTGGGGGCCTACATGAGCGCCGCGGTGGATGCGGGGGATACCCGGGCCGAAGTGGCCGCAATGCTCACGATGCTCGGCATGGTGGTGCTGCTGGATCAGGTGCTGTGGAAGCCCGTTGTGGCCTGGAGCCACCGATTCCAGATGGACGAGACGGTGAAGGTCGAACGCCCCCGCAGCTGGCTGCTGCGTGTCCTGCGCCGCAGCGCCCTCTGGATGCGCCTGCGCAAGACGATCGCAACCTGGCGGCCGAGGCGGGCGCCTCGGTCCACGCCGCCTGCGGACATGGCCGGTGGCCGCAGGGCCTGGGAACGGTGGACGGGCGTGGGCCTGCTGGCCGGGGCCCTGGTCCTCCTGGCCCTGGGCAGCCTGAAGCTGGTGGACCTGCTCTCGCTGGTGACCCGCTCCGAGTGGACCACCCTCCTCCAGGCCGGCGGGGCGTCCATGGCCCGGGTGCTGGGATCCACGGCCCTGGCCACGCTCTGGACCGTTCCCGTGGGACTGTGGATCGGCCTTTCCCCCGTGTGGAGCCGACGCCTCCAGCCCATCGTGCAGGTGGTGGCCTCTTTCCCCGCCAGCCTGCTCTTCATGGCCCTCATCGTGTGGCTGCAGCGCCTCGGCGTGGGTCTGGGCACCAGCAGCATCCTGCTCATGACCCTCTCCACCCAGTGGTACCTGCTCTTCAACGTCATCGCCGGAGCCCAGGCGGTGCCCTCGGACCTGCGGGAAGCCGCCCGCGCCTACCGCTTCGGCGTGCTGCGCACCGCGTGGCGCCTGTACCTGCCCGCCATCTTCCCGTTCCTCGTCACGGGCTGGGTGACCGCCACCGGAGGCGCCTGGAATGCCAGCATCGTCACGGAAATCGTCCAGTTCCAGAGCCGCACCATCCAGACCTTCGGCCTGGGCGCCATCGTGACCCGCAGCGCCGACCAGGGGAACATTCCCCTCCTCGCCGCCAGCGCCCTGCTCATGGCGGTGCTGGTGGTGCCATGTCCGCCCCCATCTGCGAACTCCGTGGTGTCCAGAAGACCTACCCCGGCTCCCGGGGCAAGGAGGTGCGCGTCCTGGAGGACATCAACCTCAAGGTCCTCCAGGATGAAGTCCTCTGCATCCTCGGCCCCAACGGAAGCGGCAAGTCCACCCTGCTGCGCCTGCTGGCCGGCCTCACGGCTCCCAGCCAGGGCGAGGTGCGGTTCCACCGCACCAAGCTGGTGGGCCTCAATCCCGGCGTGGCCATGGTCTTCCAGGACTTCGCCCTCTTTCCCTGGATGACCGTGGAGGAGAACGTTCAGGTGGCCCTCAAGGCCCGCGGGCTCTCCCACGAGGATGTGAAGGAGCGGGCCCTCACCGCCATGGCCCGGGTGGGCCTGGAGGGCTTCGAGGAAGCCTTCCCGCGCGAGCTCTCCCGCGGGTTCAAGCAGCGGGTCGGCGTGGCCCGGGCCCTGGCCATGGATCCGGAAGTGCTGGTGATGGACGAACCCTTCAGCCAGGTGGACGCCCTCACGGCCGAAGCCCTGCGCGCCGAGCTGCTGGACATCTGGCAGGATGCGGAACGCAATCCCAACTCCATCGTGATGGTGAGCCACTCCATCCGGGAGGCCGTGCTCATGGCCGACCGCATCGTGGTGCTGAGCGGCAACCCCGCCCACATCCGCACCATCGTGCCCAACACCCTGCCCCGGCCCCGCAGCACCCGGGATCCCGAGGTGCAGAAGCTGGTGGATCGCGTGCATGACATCATCACCAGCGCCGAATTGCCGGATGTTGAGGTGAGCGCCCCCATCCCCAGCAAGGTGCCCGAAGTCATCGAGCCGCTGCCCCATGTGGCCTCCACCGACATCCTGGGCCTGCTGGAATTCCTGGAGGAGCAGGGCGGAAGCTGCGACCTGTTCCAGGTGGCCGCCCAGACCCAGACGCCCTTCGAAACGGTGCTCACCACCGTGCGCGGCGCCGAGATGCTCGACTTCGTGGACACCCCCAAGCGCCATGTCACCTTCACCGCCATCGGCCTGCGCTTCATGGCCGCCGACATGGACAAGCGCAAGGACATCTGGCGCGCCCAGCTCCTGCAGCTCCGCCTTTTCCGCGTGGTGCGCGAAATGATCCAGCTCAAGGAAGGCGAACTGCCCAAGGAAGAGCTGCTCCACGAACTGGCCGCCCGCCTCCCCATGGAGGATCCCGAACGCACCTTCGAAACCGTGGTGGCCTGGGGCCGCTTCGGCGAACTCTTCGCCTACCGGGAAGAACACGAAGTCCTCACCCTCGAATAGTCCGCCCTCCCCAGGCCATTCCCGAGCGATCGCACGCTCCACCGGAGCGTGCTCCTGCTCCCGCTGCGGCTCCGCCTTGCCATCGCAGCGCCGGGACCTGGGGCCGCTTCGACCGAACGCTTCGCCTACCGCGAAGAACACGAAGTCCTCACCCTCGAATAGCCCCGCCCTCCCCAGGTCAGGGGCCGACTTTCACCTGTTCATTGGGATCAAGGCGGAAAGTGAACCTCTGAATGTGGGCACGGCTGGCCAATTCGGAGGGGGCGCCCGTCGGCACCGGCTCCCGGGTCAATGTGCCCGTCTGTGGATCCAGATCCCACCAGAGCACTTCCGGATAACGCGCAGCCCCATCCCGCTGGGCCGCCTCCTGGAGGTCCTTCCGCATCGGATCATCCAGCGACTCGCGCAGGCGCTTCTGCTGCTGGGTCGAATCCAGCCCCGGAGGCAGGGTGACCTGGGCGGTATCGATTCACCCCCCTTGTTTCATGAGGTGCGATAGGCCTCAGGCTGGGCCGGGTCGTGCGGCGTGTTGGGGT
>MWBB01000058.1 GCA_002068835.1 Acidobacteria bacterium ADurb.Bin340
GTTCAAGCCTCCCGCAGCACCGCCAGGAAGGCTTCGCCGTAGTGCTGGAGCTTCTTGAGGCCCACGCCGGAGAGGGCCAGCAGGTGTTCTTCCGTGCGGGGCCGGTACTGCACCATGGCCCGCAGGGTGGCATCGCTGAACACCAGGTAGGCCGGGAGGTTCCGGGCATCGGCCAGTTCCTTGCGGAGGGCCTTGAGGCACAGGAACAGGGCTTCGTCCTCGTCCGAGGGCTGCACCTCCCGCTCCGGCAGCGGGCCCGCGGCCTTCACCTTGGCGCGCTTGGCGGCCCGGGGCGCTTCCGCCAGCACCTCCCGGCCCGTGCAGGCATCGCAGCTCGACCCGCAGGGTTCCATCGCTTCGCCGAAGTGCCGGGCCAGAAGCTGGTGGCGGCATTCGGCGGCTTCCGCGAAGCGGAACATCTCCCGCACCTGCCCCCGCTGCTGGGCCGCCAGGTCCGCATCCAGGCCATCGGTGAAGCGGTCCAGGCTCATCACATCGGCCCAGGAGTAGAACAGCACGCAGTCCGAGGGCTCGCCGTCGCGCCCCGCGCGGCCCACCTCCTGGGCATAGCCTTCGAGGCTCTTGGGCAGGTCCCGGTGGATCACGAAGCGCACGTTGCCCTTGTCGATGCCCATGCCGAAGGCGATGGTGGCCACCACCACCTCCACATCGTCCCGCCGGAAGGCCTCCTGCACCGCGTCCCGCTGGGCCGGTTCCAGGCCCGCGTGGTAGGCGGCGGCGCGGATGCCGTGCTCCGAGAGGTAGGCGGCGGTGGCTTCCACGCTCTTGCGGGACAGGGCGTACACGATGCCGCTCTGGCCGGGGCGGGCCTGCACCAGCCGCAGGATGGCCTCCCGCACGCCGGGCCCTTCCCCGCCCTTCTTCACCGCGTGGAGCCGCAGGTTGGCGCGGAAGTGGGAACCCACGAAGCGGAAGGGCTCCCGCATGCCCAACTGGGCCACGATATCGTCGGCCACGGCCCCGGTGGCGGTGGCCGTGAGGGCCAGCACGGGAATGCGCCCGAAGCGGGCCTTGAGCCCCGCGAGGTTACGGTAGCTGGGCCGGAAATCATGGCCCCACTGGCTGATGCAGTGGGCCTCGTCCACCGCGATCAGGCGCAGGTCCACGGTCTCCAGCAGCTCCGCCAGGTAGGCGTCCAGGCCCTCCGGGGCCGCGTACACCAGCTCGAAGGCCCCCGCTTTCAGGGCGCGGATGCGCTCCCGGCGCGTGTCCGGATCCAGGCTGGAATTGAGGAACGTGGCCGCGAGGCCCGCCTCCGTGAGGGCATCCACCTGGTCCTTCATGAGGGCGATGAGGGGCGACACCACCAGCGTGGTGCCCCCCATCACCCGGGCGGGAAGCTGGTAGAGCAGGCTCTTGCCCGAGCCGGTGGGCATCACGGCCAGGGCATCGCGCCCCGCCAGCACCGCGCGGATCACCGCCTCCTGGCCCGGCCGGAAGCGGGTGTAGCCGAAGGCATCCTTCAAGGCCAGCCGCAGGCGCAGGCCTTCGGAAAGCTCCTTCAGGGCCGCCACATCCCGGGCCTGGAAGGCCTGGGACTCCGCCCGGTAGCGTTCCCGCAGCCCCTCCAGTTCCGCCTGGGCCGCCCCCAGGTCCCCCCCGTCGAGGTGCAGTTCAAGGCGGCGGGTGGCGGCAAGGATCGGCATGCCGTTCCATTCTTACAAACATTGGGAAAGAAGGGAATGATGAACCACGGAGACACGAAGAACACGGAGAAAAGATGAGAAAACAAAAAAACATTAAAAAACAGAACAGGATGTCAGGATGGGCAGGATAAAAACGGATTTCATTTCATCCTGCCCATCCTTTCTTCATGTTTATTTTTTCCTCAATACCACCCTCTTCTCCACGGTTAATACTTTTAATTATTGTTGTAACTATTTTTTAGCATGCTCACCATAAAAATCAAATATTTTTTCATCCTTTCCATCCTTTCATCCTGTTGATCTTTTTTCTCCGTGGCCTCCGTGTCTCCGTGGTGAATCCTTCTTTCCTTTCTTTGTTTCTAGCCTGAAGACCTCGGGAGCCTGTTGGGGCACACTGGAGGGCTATGGAGTCCCGGGACCGCGCTGCGCTCAATGATCTGCTCCGCCTGCTCGAGGGCCCGGCGGGCACCCTTTCGGAAGGGGCCCGGCTGCGCTGGCAGGCCGTTCCAGGGCTGGCCCTGCTGCTGGCCCGCTGGGTCACGGAAGGTGGACGCCTGCGCAGCCTGTGGGTGGATGCCCCCTCGGAGGCCGAGGCCCAGGCCCTGGCCCGGGATCTGGCGGTGCTGCTGCCGGAGGCGAGGGTGGCCCACTTTCCGGGCTTCGCGCCCTATGCGGGCGGCGAATCCAGCCCGCCGGGCCTGGTGCTCAAGCAGCGCCTGGCCACCCTGGTGGGCCTGCGGGAGCGGCGCATCCAGGTGCTGGTGGCCACGCCCCTGGCCGCCTGCGAGAAGCTGCCGCACCCCACCTGGTTCGAGAAGCAGAAGCTGGACCTGACGGCGGGCGCCGAGATCCCCCGGGACCTGCTGCTGGAAACCCTGGTGGCCCTGGGCTACCGGCGGGTGGACCTAGCCTCCCAGCCCGGCGAGTTCAGCGCCCGGGGGCTGGTGGTGGACCTCTGGCCCGATCACCAGGAGCAGCCCCTGCGGCTGGAGTTCTTCGGCGATGAACTGGAGAAGCTCTCGCCCTTCGATCCCGACACCCAGCGCCGCACCGGCGTGCAATTGGAGCGCCTCACCCTCTACCCCCGCTTCGAGGGGGAACGCAGCGCCCTGATGGAGGCCGTGGCCTCCCGCGCGGACCTCACCCACGAGCCCGAGGACGACCTGGCCTTCCGCCGCACGCGGCTGGCCTCCCACGGCCACTTCCCGGGCGAGGAGCTGTTCTACCCGCTGCTGCCGCACCCCAAGGGCCAGCTCACCCACTGGATGCCCCCCTGCCTGCGGGTGAAGCTGGACGAGGCCTGGGCCCGGGCCCTGCGGGAGGCCGAGGCCGCCCGCATCGAGGAGGGCCTGGCGGTGCTGCGCCGGGGCGGCGTGGTGTGCCCCGAGGTGGCGGACCGCTTCCTGGAGGCCGATCCCAGCCGCGCCACCCTGCACCTCACCGAATGGCAGGCGGAAGCCACCGTGCCCCTCCAGGCCCAGGCGGCGCGGGAGTACCAGGGCCGCCTGGGGGAACTGGCCGACGAGGTGCGCGCCCTCACGGATGGCGGCGCCCGGGTCTTCCTGGCGGGCTCCACCCCGGGCATGCGGGACCGCTTCGCGGAGCTGCTGGCGGAGTACGAGCTGCCCGTGGCCCACGGCACCGAGCCCGGCTGCCGGGCCATCCTCCTGCCCCTGGGCGCGGGCGTGGCCCTGAAGGATCCGGCCCTCTGGCTGCTCACGGAGCGCGAAGTCTTCGGCCGCAAGGCCATCCCGCCCCGGCCCCAGAAGAGCCGCTCCGGCGCCTTCCTCTCGGACCTGAAGGACCTCAAGCCCGGCGACCGGGTGGTGCACCTGGACCACGGCATCGGCGAGTTCCTGGGCTTCGCCACGGTCATCGTGGGCGGCGAGGAGCACGACGTGGTGCAACTCCGCTACGCGGACAACGGCCGCGTGACCGTGAGCCTGGACCGGGCCGACCTGCTGCAGCGCTACATCTCCCCCGACGGCGGGGCCCAGCCGCCCCTGGACAAGCTGGGCGGCGCCACCTGGACCAAGGTGAAGCGCCGGGCCAAGAAGGCCATCCGCGACATGGCCGAGGAACTGCTGAAGCTCTACGCCCAGCGCAAGCTGGAGAAGGGCCACGCCTACAGCCCCGACGGCCCGGAAATGGCCGAGTTCGAGGCCACCTTCCCCTTCGAGCCCACGCCGGACCAGATCGAAGCCACCGAGGCCATCAAGGCGGACCTGGAATCCCCCAAGCCCATGGACCGCCTGCTCTGCGGCGATGTGGGCTTCGGCAAGACCGAGGTGGCCATGCGGGCCGCCGCCAAGGTGGCCCTCGACGGCAAGCAGGTGGCGGTGCTCTGTCCCACCACCGTGCTGTGCTTCCAGCACTTCCGCACCTTCAAGGAGCGCTTCGCCGGCTTCCCCCTGCGCATCGAGATGCTCAACCGCTTCGTGGATGCGAAGGAGGCCAAGGCCATCCAGCAGGATGTGGCCGATGGCCGCGTGGAGATCCTCATCGGCACCCACCAGCTGCTGGGGGCGCGGCTGAAGTTCGCGGACCTGGGCCTGGTGGTCATCGACGAGGAGCAGCGCTTCGGCGTCTCCCACAAGGAGAAGCTGAAGAAGCTCCGCGCCAATGTGGACGTGCTGGCCATGAGCGCCACGCCCATCCCCCGCACCCTGCACATGAGCCTCACGGGCCTGCGGGAGATCAGCCTCATCGAAACGCCCCCCAAGAACCGGCTGGCCATCGAGACCGTGGTGGCGCCCTGGTCTGACGAGCTGGTGGCCACCGCCATCCAGTTCGAGCTGCGCCGGGGCGGGCAGGTCTATGTGATCCACAACCGCGTGGAGAGCATCGTCAGCATCGCCGAGCGCATCCGCAGCCTGGTGCCCGATGCCCGGGTGGGCGTGGGCCACGCGCAGCTCAGCGACGAAGGCCTGGAGCAGGTGATGCTCGCCTTCATGGAAGGCCGGATCGATGTGCTCGTCTCCACCACCATCGTGGAGAACGGCCTGGATGTGCCCAACGCCAACACCCTCATCGTGCACCGGGCCGACACCTTCGGCCTCTCCCAGCTCTACCAGCTGCGGGGCCGCGTGGGCCGCAGCGATGTGCCCGCCTACGCCTACCTGCTGATCCCGGGCCAGGCGGACTGGGGCGGCTTCGCCGACCCTGCCCGCGGGGGGCGCGGGGGGGACGCAGAGGGCGGGAAGCGCCCGGGCGGTCCCTCCCGAACCAGCTTCCGGCCCGAGATCACCGAGGACGCCCGCAAGCGCCTCCAGGCCCTCGAAGACTTCTCCGAACTGGGCTCGGGCTTCCGCGTGGCCGCCATGGACCTGGAACTGCGGGGCGCCGGCAACCTGCTGGGCGGCGAGCAGTCGGGCCAGATCCACGACATCGGCTTCGAGCTCTACCTCAAGCTGCTGGAGGAGACTCTGGCGGAGCTCCAGGGCCAGCCCACGGGCACCTTCGAAGTGAAGCTGGAGCTGGGCCCCGCCCAGCTGGGCCGCCGCTGGCTGGATCAGGCCAGCGAGCGCCTGGTGGCCTACAAGCGCGCCTCGCGCCTGCGCTCCGAACGCGACCTCGAGCTGTACCGCCTGGAGCTGGAGGACCGCTTCGGCCCCGTGCCCGAGGACGACGCCGACACCCAGCGCTTCTTCGAGCTGCTCAAGGTGAAGCTCCGGGCCCAGGCCCTGGCCGTGAGCGAAGTCGTGTTTTCCAGCGGCCGCCTGCGCCTGCGCCTGAGCCCCCAGACCAGCCTGGATCCCGCCAAGCTCTTCGCCTGGGTCCAGCAGCACCCCGGCGCCCAGCTCACCCCCGACGGCAGCGTCCACCTCCCCGCCCCCGGCCCCGATCCCATCCTCCAGGCCCAGCGCGTGTTGGAAACCTGGGCGGGGTTGTAGGGGAACGGATCACGCCCGCGACCCGACTGTCCAGGGATCGCCCGGGGCCTTCCTGAAGGTCCATCGCCCCCCCCGGGGCCGAGGCATTCCAGCGCCGGGGCCATCACCCGCGCCTCGATCAGGCACTCTTTCGAATCAGGCTCTCCGCAGGGATTCCGAAGGCATCGTGCAGCTTTCGAATCATTGCCAGGGTCAGCGGGCGGGTCCGGTTCAGGACCTCGTAGACACGGTTCAGTCGCCCGATGGCTGGTTCCAGATCCTTGGGGGTCAGCCCGCGCTGATCCATCACAAACTTGATGGCTTCGATGGGATCGGGAAGGTCCATGGGGAAGTGGGCCCGCTCGTAGGCTTCAACAAGCGTCACCAGCACATCCAGACGGTCTCCTTCGGGAGAACCCGCCTGTGCGGTCATGAGGGTTTCGATCTCCCGCAGCGTGGCGCGGTAGTCGGCTTCGTTTCGGATGGGTTTGATGTCCATGGTGTCCTCCCTAGATGCTCTGGGCGTCGATCTGGTCGTATTGCCGGTGAGTGCCGACGAACCGGATGTAGACCACGCGGTAGGGGTAGTTGATCCAGGCGACGAGCCTGTATTTGTTGCCAGCAATGTTAAAAACCACGCGCCCATCCTGGAGGATGCTGGCACTGGCGAAATCGGTTTTCATCTCCGCAGGGGATTGCCAGGCTGCGTGTTTGACGTGCTCATGCCACGCGAGGAGCGGCTGTTTCGCATCGGCATGGCGCAGCCAGAAGGTTTTCAAGGTGGAGAGGGCGATCAACCGCATACCGAAGGATGGTCCCAAATTGGGACTTGGTCAACCGCGCGGCTCGTTTTCCCCAGGATCCAAGCCCCAGGGTGTTCTCCTCACGCCCCCATGCTCTGGGCGGCGCTTTCCCAGAAATCCCAGGTCTCGTCCTGGATGGGTTCCGGGCGGGGGCGTGCGGCCCACTGGGCGGCGCGGACGGTGCGGAGGTACTTGTCCGCCACGCTGGGGAAGAGTTCCAGGAGGAGCTGCTCCTTTTCGTCCTGGGCCAGCTTCAGGTCGCCGAACTCCGGCAGGGCGGGGTTGGGCTGGGGGGCGTAGGCCGTGGTGTCGTAGGGGGTTGCCTCGCGCACGCCGGCGATCTGCTGGCGGAAATCGGGCTGGATGGGCGCGGGGGTGCGGCCGTACGAGCCCTTCACCAGGTTCACGAAATTGCTGCTGGCGTTGGCGTACCGGGGCTGCCCCTTGAGCTCCGCCAGCACGCAGTTCACGGCCTGGGCGCCCACGATCTGGCTGGTGGGGGTCACCAGGGGCACGCAGCCCGCATCCACGCGCACCTGGGGCACCCGTTCCAGCACCTTCTCGAAGAGGTGCTCCTGCTTGGCCTGCTTCATCTGGGCCAGCATGTTGGTGTACATCCCGCCGGGGATCTGGGCCTTGCGCACGGGCTCGTCCGGGGGCGGGAAGTTGAAGTGCCGCTCGATGGCGTGGCAGGCCGCCAGCAGCTCCGTCCAGCGGCCGGCCTGGGCGTGGGCGATGGCCGCGTCGAAGTGCGCGTCGATCTCCGGGGGCAGCGTGTCCTCGCCCACATGGAAGCGGGGCGGGACATGCTCCTTGAACTCATCGAAGGCCGCCAGTTCCGCGCGAATCTCGAAGAGGTGGTCCTGGATCTCGGCCACGGCCATCAGGTCCACGCCCGTCTCGATGCCGAGCTTCTGGGCGAAGACCTGCACCAGCTCGAAGGCCGGGGCGGCGGGGCCCCCGGCGAAGGGCAGGATCACCGCGTCAACGATGTCCACGCCCTCGATCATCGCCACCAGCACCGAGGCCAGGCCGAAGCCCGGCGTGCAGTGGGTGTGCAGGTCCAGCGGTACCTTCAGCTCCGCCTTGAGGGCCCGCACCAGCTCCGCCGTGGCCTGGGGCGTGATGAGGCCCGCCATATCCTTGATGCTCACCAGGTCCGCGCCGGCCTCCTGCAGTGCAACCGCCTTCTCCACGAAGTAGCGGGGCGTGAAGATGGCCTTGGGCGTGCGGAACCGCGCCAGCAGGCCCTTGCGGGGCTGCACGGGATCCGTGGTGTAGCACACGGCGCAGTCCGCCAGGCCGCCATTCTCCTTCACGAAGCGGATGCTGGCCGTCATGTTGTCCACATCGTTCAGCGCGTCGAAGATGCGCATGATGTCGATGCCCGACTGCACGGCGTTGCGGCAGAAGCCCTCGATGACGGAATCGGGATAGGGGTTGTAGCCGAAGAGGTTGCGCCCACGGCTCAGGGCCGTGAGCTTCGAGGCGCCGCCGATCGCCGCCTTGATGGATTCCAGGCGGTGCCACGGGTTCTCGCCCAGGTAGCGCATCACGCTATCCGGCACGGCGCCGCCCCAGACCTCCAGCGCGTAGAAGTTCGTGCGCGCGAACAGCGGCAGCACCCGCTCCACCTGGGCCTGGGTCATGCGGGTGGCGAACTGGGACTGCTGACCGTCGCGGAGGGTCAGATCGCGGATGCGCAGCGTACGGGACATGGAGGTTCCTCGAAGCCCTCAGGGCTCAGGCCATGATGCCCGCAGGAACCAGGGGCGTGAATCGGCGCCATGGAGAGGAAAAGAGGCTTTCACCACGGAGACACGGAGGGCACGGAGAAAAGGCAAAAAGATAAAAAAGCAAAAAAACGACAGGATGTCATGATGGTCAGGATAAAAAAATATTTAAATCTTATTTATCCTGCTCATCCTGCCATTCTGTTTTTATTTCATTTCATTTACGTAGATAGGATGACGCGTGGCCTGTGTCACCAGGGCAGGCGTTCTCCCTGGTGGAAGAACTGGCCTGTGGGGCCTTCGGCGGGCAGAGTGGCGAGCATCACGGCGGTGCGGGCTCCCGCCTCCACGGTCATGGGCGCCTTGGAACCGCCCAGATCCGTGCGCACCCAGCCGGGATGGGCGCTGTTCACCTTCACGGGGGTGCCCGCCAGCTTCTGGGCCAGGGCCACCGTGAAGCCGTTGAGGGCCGCCTTGGAGGCGGTGTAGGCGGGCTGGAGGAAGGTGCTGAACATCTCCGGCGTCTGCTCCAGGGTGGTGAGGGACCCCAGGATGCTCGACTGGTTCACGATGCGGCCCGCGGGGCTGTCCTTGAGCAGGGGCAGCAGGGCGTAGGTCACCGCCACCACGCCGAAGACATTGGCCTCGAAGGTGCGCCGGAAGGTGTCCAGGTCGTCCGCCTCCCACAGCGCCACCCCTGCGTTGTTCACCAGCACATCCAGGCGGCCGAAGGTGGTGCGGAAGAACGCCGGAAGGGCCGCGATGTCGCGTTCGGAGGCTACATCCAGCTTCACAGCCCGGGCGTCGAGCCCCTCCGCCCGCAGGGCCTCCGCCGCCACCTCGCCCTTGGGCAGCTCCCGGGCGCCGAGCACCACCACCATCCCCTGCTGCCCCAGCTGCCGCGCGATCTCCAGCCCCAGCCCCCGGTTCCCGCCCGTCACCAGCGCCACCGTCTTCGTCGTCATCGAACACCTCCAGAACAGGTTGCAGGAAAGGATTGTTCACCACGGAGACACGGAGGGCACGGAGAAAAAATAAAAGAGAGATAAAAACAAAAACACAAATAATAATAATAATAATAATAATAACAAGATAGCAGGATTGACAGGATAAAAAGAGGAATAAAAAAATATTTTTTTGAGCTTCATTGATGATTAAACATCATACCATCCTGTTTTTAAAATATTTATTCATTTTATCACTGTGAATCTCGTGCATCACTGGTTTTAAAAAACATACACAGGGATCCACATCGACAAAAACCAATAAAAAAGGATTAAACCACAGATACACAGTGATGCACGGTGATAAAAAATCAAAAAACCATTTTTACATTTTTATCCTGACCATCTTGTCATCCTGTTCTCATATTTTTATTTTTTTCTCATCTTTTCTCCGTGCCCTCCGTGTCTCCGTGGTGAATCTTCCTTTTCAGGCCAACAACCCGATCCGTACCAGGTCCATCACGGGCCGGTTGCGTTCGCGGGTGTCATCCAGGTCGATGCGGAATTCGGCCACCCAGTCGTTGAAGCCGTCGGTGTCCACGAGCATCTGCTGCAGGCGCATCAGGGCGGGGTTCTCGGCATCGGGCTCCAGGTAGGTGTGGCGCAGGTTGCGGCCTTCGGGATCCAGCCGCAGGCCTTCGTGGGTGGCGCGGAAATCGGCGAAGGCGGCCTGGAGCCGCTCGGGGGTCCAGGGCTGGCCCTCCAGGTCCAGGGGTTCGGCGCAGGCGGCTTCGTCCAGGGCCGTGACCGCCTCCTCCCAGGCGCCGTCCCGCAGGGCGGTGAGAACGGTGAAGACCCGGGCCCGGGCCTCCGCCAGCAGCCGGGGGCGGTCCCTGGTGAGGTCGGCGGGGCGCTTCAGCTCCGGCTCCGCCACCGCCTTCGGCACGTAGGCCGGATCCTTCAGGCGCTCCCAGGCCTCCAGCAGGCTGGCGTCCACAGAGCGAACCAGGGCCCCCAGGTAGGCCTCCAGCTCCCGCACGGGCTCGGTCTTGGCGGCATCGGGCACCGTCTGGGCCAGCACCTTGTACACGCTGTTCAGGTGGCGCAGCAGCAGGCCTTCGGCGCGCTGCAGGTCATAGAGGCGCACATACTCGCCGAAGCTGCAGTAGCGCTCGGCCATCTCCCGGGCGATGGACTTGGGGCGGATGGCCTCCTGACCCACCCAGGGATGCTTGTCGGCGAAGTCGTTGAAGGTGCCGTAGGTGAACTCCCGCAGCGGCTTGGGGTGCTCCAGCTTCTCCAGCTCCTCCATGCGCTGCTCGTAGGGCATGCCCGCGGCCTTGAGCTCCGCCACCACCTGCCCCTTCAGGCGGTCCAGCTGCTTGCGCAGGATGAGGTCCGGATCCTCCAGGATGGCTTCCACGAGGCTCAGCAGGTCCAGGTGATGGTCCGGGCTTTCCACATCCAGCAGCGGGATCGTGTCGAGCAGGTAGAGGCTGAGGGCGTGGTCCATGGAGAAGTCCTCCTGGAGGTCCACGTTCACCCGCAGCTTGCGGCCCGGCGCGTCCGGCGGGTTCAGCTCCACGATGCCCCGCTGCACCAGGGGCCGGAAGAGCTGCCAGGCCCTCCGCCGCAGGGCGGCCTTGGCCCGCTCCGTCTCGTGGCAGTCCCGCAGCAGCTGCCGCATCGCGCCGCAGCCGTCGCCCGGGCGACCCAACACGTTGAGCAGCATCCCGTGGCTCACCTGGAAACGGCTCTGCAGCCGCTCCGGTTGGGCCGCGATGAGGCGGTTGAAGGTGCTCTCCTCCCAATGGGCGTAGCCCCGCTCCGGCGGCTGGCGCTTCACGAACTTCCGCCCGCCCCCGGCCACCTTGGCGGCCAGCCGCAGGTTCTCGATGACGTGTTCGGGGGCCTGGGCCACCACGAAGCCCTGGTCGTCGAAGCCCTTCCGGCCCGCGCGGCCCGCGATCTGGTGGAAGTCCCGGGCACTGAGGATCGCGGTCTTCTGGCCGTCGTACTTGCAGAGCTGGGTGAAGAGCACCGTGCGGATGGGCACGTTGATGCCCACGCCCAGGGTGTCGGTGCCGCAGATGACCTTCAGCAGCCCCTGCTGGGCCAGCTGCTCCACGAGGATCCGGTACTTGGGCAGCAGGCCCGCGTGGTGCAGCCCGATGCCCTGGCGCAGCCAGCGCTTCAGGTCCGGGCCGTAGGGGCTGCTGAAGCGGAAGCCCTCCAGCGCCTTCGTGAGGCGCTCCTTCTCCTCCTTGGTGCAGAGGTTGAGGCTCGTGAAGTTCTGGGCGTTGGTGGCGGCTTCGGCCTGGGTGAAGTGCACGACGTAGATTGGCGCCCGGCCGCCCTCCACCAGGCGCTCCAGGGTGAGCGGCAGGGGCTGCTCCGCGTAGGTGAAGGCCAGGGGCACAGGCCGGATGCCCGAGGCCACGGTGGCGGTGGGCAGGCCGTTGAGCCCTGTCAGGGCCTCGGCAAAGAAGCTCGTATCGCCCAGGGTGGCGCTCATGAGCAGGAAGCGCGTCCGCGCCAGGGTGAGCAGCGGCGCCTGCCAGGCCCAGCCCCGGTCGCGGTCCGCGTAGAAGTGGAACTCGTCCAGCACCGCATCCTGCACCGGCGCGGCCTCGCCCTCCCCCAGGGCCATGTTGGCCAGGATCTCCGCCGTGCAGCAGAGGATGGGCGCGTCGCGGTTCACCGTGGCATCCCCCGTGGCCAGCCCCACCCGGTCCGGCCCGAAGGTGCGGCACAGGTCCATCCACTTCTCGTTTACCAGCGCCTTCACCGGGCAGGTGTAGACGAAGCGCCGCCCGAAGGACAGGCTGCGGAAGGCCAGCGCCGTGGCCACCAGGCTCTTCCCCGAACCCGTGGGCGTTCCCAGGATCACGTTCTGGCCCTCGTACAGCGCCAGGATCGCCTCCTCCTGGGCCGGGTAGAGGGTCAGCCCCTTCCCCTCCGCCCAGGCCAGGAAGGCCCCCAGCAGCGCATCGCTGGAGGGTTCGGAGGGCAACAGATCGAAGAGGGTCGGATCAGGCATGGATCACCGGTGGAAACCTTTCAAAAACACAGGCACCGCAAGGTTCAACGATAGACATCCCGACGGTTCCCGATGCGCACCACCAGCACCGTGAGCACCGCATCCTCGAGAGAGCAGATGATGCGGTAATCCCCCACGCGGTATTTCCAGAAGGCGCCCAGCTCCGATCCCTTCAATGCCTCGCCCAGGGATCGCGGATCCTCCAGCGAGGCCACCCGCTCTTCCAGAAAGCTCCGGATGCGCGGGCGGACCACCGGATCGATCCGGCGGATGTCCTTGCGCACCGACGCCAGGTAGACGATGGTCCAGCGCCTCATCCCTTGGAGTCCTCAGCGGTCCAGACCTTCCCAGAAGGCCTCCGGATCCATGATTCGATCCTTGCCGCGCTTCAGGTCTTCCATCCGCTTCCCGGCCAGGTAGGCATCCTCCAGATCGTCCAGGTATTCCACGATGGCCTCCCGGGCATAGAAGGTCTTGGTGCGCCCCGTGGCGGCAGCCAGGGCCTCCAGGCGCCGCTCGATGTCCTCGGAAAGCCGGATGGCCAGCATGGGGTTCCTCCGTGCTGTACAAGTATAGCGTGTTGCGCCTGCCCCGCCCGCTACCCCACCCGCGCCTTGAACACGAGCTTGTGGACCGTCTCGCCGCCGCCGATCAGGGGCGCGTGGGCATCCTCGGGGAAGAACACGGCCAGATGGCCCGCGGGCACGTCCACGCAGGCGGCGGGGGCATCGTGGAAGAAGGCGATGTCGCGCTCCGGGTCGTAGGCCTGGGCCTCGTCGCGGCAGGCGGCCAGGGGGTAAGCCCAAGAGGGAACATGCCGAACCACGGATTGCGCGGTTTACGCGGATTTCGGAGCGGCTTGGTTCCCCTCGCCTGTTCACCTGCCGGATGAATCCGCCATCCATCGCAACTC
>MWBB01000059.1 GCA_002068835.1 Acidobacteria bacterium ADurb.Bin340
GGAGCAACCTTCGATCCTACCATCCGGCCCCCCGGGCGCCCCGCGCCGATGCGGGACCGGACCTCCCCTCCGTGGCCCCGCAGGGCCGAAAGTTCCCCCCGAGGCCCAACGGAAGCCCCCCGGGCGCTACCCTTGAACCATGCATCCCGCCGCCCGGTACCTCCAGCGCCTGCATCAGATCCATGCCTCGGGCCAGGGGACGGCGGAAACCAGCTCCTACGGCCCCCTGGAAGAACTCCTGGAAGAGGTGGGCAGAGGCTTGAAGCCCGCCGTGGTGCCCATCGCCCAGCTCCGGAACACCGGCGCCGGGATGCCCGATTTCGGGCTCTTCACCAAGGACCAGCTCAAGAAGGGCGTGGACAAGGTGCTGGCCCTGGCCGTGAACCCCGCCCGGGGCGTGGTGGAGGTGAAGGGCGCCTCGGACAACACCTGGCAGACCGCCCAAGGCGCCCAGGCCACGAAGTACTGGGACAAGTACCGCCTCGTGCTCGTCACCAACTACCGGGATTTCCTGATCCTGGGCCAGGATGCCGACGGGAAGCCCCTCCAGCTCGGCACCTATTCCATCGCCAAGGATGAAGCCGAGTTCTGGGCCCAGGCCCGGCGCGCGGAACAGACCGCGGAACTCCTGGGCGATTCGTTCCTGGATTTCCTGCGCCGGGCCCTGCTCCAGAACGCCCCGCTGCGGGAGCCCGAGGACCTGGCCGCCCTGCTGGCGGGCTACGCCCGGGAAGCCCGAGAACGGGTGGAACGGCATGCCCAGCTGCCCGCCCTGGAAGGGCTGCGCAAGGCCATGGAGGACAGCCTGGGCCTCAGCTTCGAAGGCGCCGATGGCGAGCGGTTCTTCCGCTCCACCCTGGTGCAGACCCTCTTCTACGGCGTGTTTTCCGCCTGGGTGGCCTGGGCGGAAACGGCCGCGCCGGGCGAAACCTTCAACTGGAAGAGCGCCGACGAAACCCTGGCCGTACCCGTGGTGCAGGATCTCTTCGAACACCTGGCCGGGGCCTCCCGCCTGGATGCCCTGGGCCTGCGCGATGTCATGGCCTGGGCCGAGGATGCGCTGAACCGCGTGGACCGCGCCGCCTTTTTCAGACGGTTCGCAGCCGAGCACGCCATCCAATACTTCTACGAGCCCTTCCTCCAGGCCTTCGATCCCCAGCTGCGCAAGGAACTGGGCGTGTGGTACACCCCCCGCGAAGTGGTGCGCTACATGGTGGCGCGGGTGGACCGCGTGCTGCGCGACGAGCTGGGCCGCCCCGACGGGCTGGCCGATCCCACCGTGCATGTGCTGGATCCCTGCTGCGGCACCGGCGCCTTTCTGGTGGAAGTGGCCCGGAAGATCCACGCCAACCTGCAGGATGCGGGCAAGGGCGCCCTGGCGGGGCCCCTGCTCAAGGAGGCCCTCCAGGAACGGGTGTTCGGCTTCGAGCTGCTGCCCGCGCCCTTCGTGGTGGCCCACCTGCAGATGGGCCTCATGCTCGCCCGCCTGGGGGCGCACCTGGGCAAGGACGAGCGCCTGCCCGTGTACCTCACCAACGCCCTCACCGGCTGGGAGCACCCGGCGGAACCCAAAAAGCAGGCCGTGCTCCAGCAGCTTGCCGATGAGCGCGTGAAGGCCGATGCGGTGAAGCACCAGAAACCCATCCTGGTGATCCTGGGCAACCCCCCGTACTCGGGCTACGCGGGCATCGCCAAGATGGACGAAGAGCGCGGCCTGGCCGATGCCTACCGCAAGCCCGCGCCCGGCACGGCGCCTGTTCGATCCCCCGAAGGCCAGGGCCTGAACGATCTCTACGTGCGCTTCTTCCGCATGGCCGAGCGCAAGATCGCCGAATGGAGCCCCGAAGGCGTGGTCAGCTTCATCAGCAACTACAGCTGGCTGGATGGCCTCAGCCATCCCCTCATGCGCCAGACCCTGCTCCACCAGTTCGATCGCATCTGGATCGACAGCCTGAACGGCGACAAGTTCCGCACCGGCAAGCTCACGCCCGAAGGCGAACCCGACCCTTCCATCTTCAGCACGCCCCAGAACCGCGAAGGCATCCAGGTGGGCACCGCCATCGCCACCTTTGTGCGCAAGACCGCCCACGCACCGGCGGAAACCGTGGCCTACCGGGATCTCTGGGGCAAGGACAAGCTCGCCCAGCTGGATGCGGAAGCCGCCGAGGCCGATCCCGCGTACCCCGAAACCATCGCGCCCCATCCCGCCCTGGGCCTGCCCTTCCGGCCCCTCGCCGTGAGCCGCGCCTACCTGGAATGGCCCACGCTGGAAGAGCTTTTTCCCGTGAGCTACCCCGGCGTGAAGACCAGCCGTGATGGGTTCCTGGTGGACATCGACAAGGCCCGGCTGGAGGCGCGGCTGGCCAAGTACTTCGATCCTGCCCTGAGCCACGGCGACCTGAAGGCTCAGCATCCCGAAGTCATGACCAAGAGCGCACGCTACGAGCCCGAAGCCATCCGGGACACCCTGCGCAAGCGGGGGATGAAACCCGAAGGCCTGGTGCGCTACGCCTACCGGCCCCTGGATGTACGCTGGCTCTACTGGGAAGGGGAAACCAAGCTGCTGGACGAGAAGCGGCCGGAGTACCAGCCACAGGTGTTCGAGGGAAATCGGTTCTTGGTGTTACCTCAGCGAAATCGCAGGTACTGGTCTCCCCCACTCTTCGCGAGTCTGTTGGCCGATAAGAATTCGTTAGATGGGGCAGCATCTGCAGTCCCCATGCTCCTCCGGGCCCACCACGAGACGGGCACGCTGTATGCGGCGGACGAGGTGCCGAACCTGAGCGAAGTGGCCTGGGCGAAGCTGGCCGAGCTGGAACAGGAAGGTGCAAACCAGCGATGCACACCGATGCACGCCGATGAAAGGCGGCCCATCGCGGTGCATCACGGTGCAGCACGGGTTCAACCCGCCCTGTCCCTGGATCCCACGGATCTCTTCTTCCACGCGCTGGCGGTGCTCCATGCGCCCGCCTACCGGGCGGAGAACGGGGGAGCGCTCCGCATGGATTGGCCGCGCATCCCTTGGCCCGCATCGAAGGAGGCCCTGGCGGCCTCCGCCGCCCTGGGCCGGGCGGTGGCGGCGCTGCTGGATGGGGAGCAGCCGGTGCCGGGCGTGACCACGGGGAAGATCCGCGCCGAGCTCAAGGGCGTGGCCGTGCTCGCCACGATGGAGGGCGCGGCGCTGGATCTGGAGGTGACGGCGGGCTGGGGCATCCGGGGCCAGGGCGGCATCGCCATGCCCAGCGAAGGCCGCCGCGAAGGGGAACGGGTGTTCCTCAACGGCCGGACCTTCTGGGATGGCGTGCCCGATGCGGTCTGGACCTACAGCCTGGGCGGCTATCCCGTACTCAAGAAGTGGCTGAGCTACCGCGAAGCCACCCTGCTGGGGCGGCCCCTCCGCACCGAGGAGGCGGACCACTTCGCCGCCATGGCCCGCCGCATCGCCGCCCTGCTGGCCCTGGGCGGCGAACTGGACGCCAACTACCGCCGCCAGACCACCTCGAAGCGCAGGTAGTAGCCGGGGTCCCGGTGGCCGTAGAAGGTGCCGGGTTCGAAGCGTTCCAGCAGGCCGTGGGCCCGGAAGCCCCGGCCCAGGTCCAGGTTGGCGCGGGCGCCCCAGATCTGGCCCCGGCGGCGGCCGTCGCCGTAGAGCCCGCCGGGCGTGGGGGCTTCCAGGGCCCGGAGGCCCAGCCAGAAGGCCTTCAGTTCCAGCCAGGGGCGGGGCCTGGCGCGGAGTTCCGCCTCGGCCAGAACCAGGTTGGTGGCGGTCCCCACGGCGGCCTCGGGGATTTCCGAAAGCACCAGGGCCTCGCTCCACTTGGGCCAGCGGCTCAGGAAGGGTTCCCAGCCTTCGCAGTCCGGGGTGGAGGGATCATCCCCCGACAGGGCCGTGACGCCAACGGCGCAGATGGGCTTCCAGGCCCGTTCGAAGGTCTGGCTGAAGCGGGCGTAGCCGCCCCAGGCCCGGAGATCCCGACGGGCGCGCAGGCCCGGGACCGCATCCTCCTGGCCCCGCTGCGCCGTGGCTTCCGCCGTGAAGGTCCGCCGGGGCGCCGGTTCCCACTGCACCCTCGCCCCGGCGATCACCGCTCGGCGGTCGGCCCGGTAGAAGGGGTGGCTGGCGGCCCGGCCATCCCCCGCGGCGACCACCTGCAGGCCGTAGCCCTCCAGGCGCACGGAGCCCCGGGGGCGGCCCGTGACGTAGAGTCCCGTGGCCTGAAGGTCCCACTCGCCGAGCGGCTGCACCTCCGCGGGGTGCCGGGCCTCGCCGAAGCGGGGCAGGTACTGGTCTTTCCGGGGGTTGGAGATCCCGATCAGCTCCACCGTGGCGAAGGGCGCCTCCCAGGCGGCCACCAGGGCGTTGCTGTAGCTGGTGCGGCTCCCATCCAGCGGCGTACCGTCGAAGAGCACGAAGCCTTCGCCCCGCTGCACATCCTGGCGCCCCACGGAAAGGCGGCCCTTGGGATGGAAGCGCCAGTCCAGGGCCAGGGTTTCGAAGACCACCTCCCGGGCATGGATGGCCGCATCGGGGCGCACCATGTGGCGGTTCTCCTGCACCAGCCCCGCCCGGAGGGCCAGCGATTCCGAAGGCCGCCAGGCGCCCCAGAGGCGGCTGCGAAGGCGGTACTGGATGCGGGCATCCTCCGCATCCTGCCGGTGATCCAGAAGCTGGTTCCAGCTTTCGGAGCGCAGACGCAGCTCCGCGCCCCAGGTGAGGGATGGCGGGGTTTCCTGGGCCGCGAGGAAGGGTGCCATCAGGATCGGGAGCAGGAGGGAAGCGCGCATTCCGAAAGCGTACGCCCAAGGCCCCCCGGGTACGCAACGCGCCCCGGCGGACCGGGGCGCGGCAGGGAAATCTTCGGGCTTCAGAAATAGACCTGGAAGGCCGCCACCAGGCTGTCGCCGCCCTGCTCGCCGGTCTGGCCGGCGGCGGGCTGCAGCATGTTCTTGCTGCGCAGGATGTAGTTCAGCTTGAAGTTGGCCTTGCGGAAGGATTTGGCATCCAGGGCGAAGGTGTAGCCGAAGGTCGTCTCCGTGAACCGCGGGCTGTAGTCGGCGTTGCGCGCCACGCCCACGGCGGTCTGGGTGTAGGGATTCCAGCCGGTGTACCAGTCGTCGCCGGCATTGAGATCCAGCAGGTCGTAGCGGAAGGTGAGCTGGTGGCGCTCCGCGAGGATGTAGGCGGCGCTCACGCAGGCGCTCATGAACTTCTGGTCCAGGTGCTGGCGCTTGAGACTGGGCGCGGTGGCGGCAAGGGTGCCGAAGCGGCGGCCCACCAGCCCCGTGACCACCTCGGCATCCGCCTGGAAGGCGCCCTGGGCGAAGCGGTAGTAGGCGCCCAGGTTGGTGGTCTTGTCCTTGTGGTCCAGGATCGCTTCCCGGGTGGGGGCGCCCAGGCCCCAGGCGGTGTCGATGGCACCCTGCCCTGGCACGATGTCGAGCCCGGTGGTGTCCTTCACATCCGTTACGCCCTGGAGGGTGAAGAGCCCGGCCTTGTGGGACCCGGCGCTGAAATCGGCCCGCAGCACGAAGTCCTTCTGGGCGTTGGCATCGTTGGCCCGGTTGGCGCCGTTGAACACGCCAGCCGTGACCTTCAGGCTCATGTCCTTGTCGCCGAAGGTGTAGGCGGCGGTCACGCCCCGATCGCGGATGTCGCCGAAACGGCGGGCGAACTGACCCCGATCCACGAAGAGCAGGTCCGGGGAACCGATGGAGGTGGCTTCATAGCTCTGGAGCGGCTTGAACTGGCCCGCCTTCAGTTCCACCTGGGCGTTGGGCTTCCAGGTGATCGCCGCATCCAGGATGATCGGGCTGTTCTCCTTGGGATCGAAGACCACGGCCGCGGAAAACTGGTCGTTGATCTTGCCGTTCAGGTAGATCTCGGTGCGGCGGATGCTGAAGCCGTTCTCCCGCATGGCATCGCCCGAACCGCCGAAGGCGTAGTAGCTGCCAGGGGCCACGGGGTTCTTCCGCAAGCTGCTGTCGAGGGACTGGTGGTACCAGGTGATCAACACGGCGTTGATCTTGAGTTCCTGGGCCTGGACAGCGCCTGCGGCGAGTCCTGTCAGGACGAGGGTGAGCAGGGAGCGTTTCATGGGACCTCCAGTTGGCGAGGAAGGGGAAAGGTTACTCCGGCCCCCGGGCGGCGATCCGATAGAGTTCCGAGGCCTCGCGGCCCAGGTGCCGCGCCAGGGGCTTCACGGCTTCCCGCAGGGTCATGCCGCCTTCGCGCGCGGCGTCCAGGAAGCGCCAGGCCCAGTCGGGCAAGCCTTCCGCCGCTGGGGCGGCTCCGCTGGCGAGCATGCGCTTGGCATCGGCGCCGGCGAGCACCAGCACCATTTCGCCCCGGTCCTCGCCCCCGAGGGCGGCCCGGACCTGGGCCGGGGTGCCCCGGTACCAGGTTTCGTGGAGCTTGGTGAGCTCCCGGCCCAGGGCGATTTCCCGATCCGGCAGCAGAGCCTCCAGGTCCGCCAGGGTCTCGGCGATGCGGTGGGGGGACTCGAAGACCACCGTCGTTTCCTCCCGTCCCGCCAGGGCCTGGAGGAAGGTCCGGCGGGGTTCGCTGCGGGGAGGCAGGTAGCCCAGGAAGGCGAAGGCATGGCTGGGGAGCCCCGAAGCCACCACCGCCAGGGTGACGGCGGAGGGCCCCGGCAGCACCACCACGCCCGCCCCCGCCTCCCGGGCCAGACGGGCCAGTTCGAACCCGGGATCGTTGATGCCGGGCATGCCTGCATCGGAGCAGTAGGCGACGGTCCGGCCTTCCGCCAGGAGGGCCCGGAGGCGCAGCACGCTGGCCTCCGGAGCGTGGTCGTCGAAGCGCAGCAGGGGGCGGTCAAGTTCCAGATGCTTGAGCAGGCCGCCCGTGCGCCGGGTGTCCTCGCAGGCGACCAGATCCGCTTCCCGCAGCGCTTCTACGGCCCGGTGGGTGAGATCCCCCCGGTTGCCGAGGGGCGTGGGGACCAGGATCAGGCGTCCAGCCACGGGCTCAGGCGTAGAAGCCGCGGTAGCGCATGGCCTGGGACACACGGCCCAGGGCCAGGATGTAGGCGCCGATGCGGGGGTTGGTCTTGTACTTGTCGGTGGTGGCGAACACGGCGGCGAAGGCGTGGGTCATGTATTCCACCAGCCGCTCGTTCACTTCCCGCTCGCGCCAGTAGAACCCGATGCGGTTCTGCACCCACTCGAAGTAGCTCACGGTCACGCCGCCGGCGTTGGCCAGGATGTCGGGAACCACCAGCACGCCGTTGCTGAGGAGGATGGGATCCGCCTCCGGCGCGGTGGGCCCGTTGGCCCCTTCCACCACCACCTTGGCGCGCACCTTGGCGGCGTTGGCCTCGGTGATCACGTTATCGGTGGCCGCGGGCACCAGGAGATCCACGGACATGAGAAGCAGCTCGGCGGGATCCATGGGCTCGGCGCCCTTGAAGCCCACCACCGTGCGGGCCTCCTGGTGGTGCTTGATGAGGGCATGCACATCGATGCCGCGATCGTTGCGGATGGCCCCGCGGCGGTCGGACACGGCCACCATGCGGGCCCCAGCTTCGTGCAGCAGGCGCGCGCTCTGGCTGCCTACATTCCCGAAGCCCTGCACGGCGAAGGTTGCGCCTGCCAGGGGCTTGCCCAGCCGCTGCATGGCCTCCCGGGCGCTGATCAGCACGCCGCGCCCCGTGGCTTCGGTGCGCCCCAGGCTGCCGCCCAGCCCCACAGGCTTGCCGGTGACCACGCCGTTGGCGGTTTCGCGCAGATGCATGGAATAGGTGTCCAGCACCCAGGCCATGGTCTGGGCATTGGTGCCCATGTCGATGCCCGGCACATCCCGGTCGGGGCCGATGAGGTCCATGACCTCGGCGGTGTAGCGGCGGGTGAGCCGCTCCAGCTCGCCCATGCTCAGGGTGGAGGGATCGCAGATGATGCCCCCCTTGCCGCCGCCAAAGGGCACATCCACCACGGCGGTCTTCCAGGTGTTCCATGCGGCCCCGGCCTTGATCTCGTCCAGGGTCACGCCGGGATCGTAGCGGATGCCGCCCTTCGAGGGCCCGCGGGCCATGTTGTGCTGCACGCGGAAGCCGGTGAACACCTCCCAGCGGCCGTCGTCCATGTGCACGGGCAGGCTCACGATCACACAGCGATTGGGCGTGAGGAGCACCTTGAAGACGGCGTCCTCCAGGCCGAACAGCTCGGCAGCGGCCCGCAGGCGCGCCTGCATGGCGTCGAAAGCGGTGGTCTGGCTCAGCATGGGACCCTCAGTGGATGCCCGGATGGGGCGTTTCGGGAGGAAGCTCGAGTTCCCGTCCCTGGGCCCAGAGGCCCTCGAGATCGTAGTGTCGGCGGGTTTCCTCGTCCATCACGTGGACGATGAGATCACCGTAGTCCAGCAGGATCCATGCGCCCCCCGCATCCCCTTCCATGGAGATGGGCCGCTCGCCGGCAAGGCGCAGCTGGTCCTCGACGGCCTCTGCGATGGCGCGGTTCTGGCGGTCGCTGCCGCCGCTCATGAAGGCGAAGGTGTCGGTGAAACTGGCGATGCCGTGCACATCCATCAGCCGGATGCGGAAGGCCTTCTTGGAACGAGCGGCTTCCACCACCGTGGCCAGCCTGGGGTCGAGGGTCATTCGTGCTCCCGATTCAGTCTTACGGTACAGGTTTTCGCGCAGGAGGAAAGCCCCCACGGATGCGGGAAGCCCCTTCGGAAGGGCGCCTTGGGCCAGCGCCTTCCGGAGATCCGTGGAGCCGAGTTCAAGTTCCGAGGAGGGCAGGAGGACCAGTTCCCCCGGGGCGCCCGACCAGCGGTGACGAAGGCGCGCCTGGAGCCCAGGAGGCACCTCCAGAGGGAAGCCGGGTCGGGGGCACACGGCGAGGGCGGCTAGCTCAAGGATGCGGTCCGCCGCCTTCCAGCGGAGGAAGGCCGCCAGCTGATCGCTTCCCAGCACCAGGATCCAGACGGCGCCGGGTTCCCGCGCCGCCAGGGCCTCCAGGGTGTCCACGGTATAGCTGGGGCCGGGGCGATCGAGTTCCAAGGGGTCCAGTACCACCTGCGGAGGCGCTTCGGCCAGCCAAGCCTCCAGCATGGCCCGACGCTGCCGGGCGTCCGCCCTGGGCGCCGCCTTCAGCGGGCTCGCCGCGGCAGGCACGAGACGGAGCTCATCCAGCTCCAGGCACGCCAAAGCCCGCTCCGCCAGCCTCAGGTGGCCCTGGTGAGGAGGGTCGAAGGCGCCGCCCAGCAGACCGATCCGTTTCATTCCCTGGGCATCTCGGCCAGGGCGCCCCCCAGCTTGAATACCAGCGGCCGGATGCCCTCGCCGGTAACGCCTGAGATGAAGAGGGGCTCCTGGCCCCGGGCCCGGCACAGCGCCTCGAAGCGGGCCCGGCGTTCCTCGTCCTGGAGGGCGTCCAGCTTGTTGGCCACCAACCACCGGGGCTTGGCCGCCAACACGGGGGAGAAGGCCTGCAGCTCCCCTTCGATGACCCGCACCGCCTCCTCCGGCTCCTGCACCGGGTCCGACAGGTCCACCAGATGCAGCAGCATGCGGGTGCGCTCCACGTGGCGCAGGAACTGGATGCCCAGGCCTGCGCCGTCGGCGGCGCCTTCGATGAGGCCGGGAATGTCGGCGATGACGAAGGTTTCCAGCTCATCTCCGCCGAAATCCCCCAGGGACACCACGCCGAGCTGGGGCTCCAGGGTGGTGAAGGGGTAGTCGGCGATCTTGGGCCGGGCGGCACTGACACGGCTCACCAGCGTGCTCTTCCCGGCATTGGGGAAGCCCACGAGCCCCACGTCCGCGATGAGCTTCAGCTCCAGCTCCAGATCCCGGATCTCGCCATCCTCGCCGGGCTGGGCCTTGCGGGGGGCACGGTTGGTGGAGCTCTTGAAATGGTTGTTGCCCAGGCCGCCGCGTCCGCCCCGGGCCACGCAGACCTCCTGCCCGTGGTTCAGCAGCTCCGCCAGCAGTTCGCCGCTGGCCGCATCCCGGATCACGGTGCCCAGGGGCACCTCCAGGAGCACGTCGACGCCCGCCTTGCCCTTGCGCAGGCAGCCCTCCCCGGCGGCGCCCTTCCCGGCGGAAAACTCCCGAACGTTGCGGAAGGGGTTCAGGGTGTTGAGGGTGCGGGTGGCGCGCAGGAGGACCGAGCCGCCCACGCCGCCATCGCCGCCGTCGGGGCCACCCATCTCGATGGATTTTTCCCGGCGGAAGCTCACGGCGCCGGGACCGCCGTGGCCGGCTTCGACATGGAGGGTGACGTGGTCAAGGAACATGGGAAGGCGCCTGGTTCGGCACGTAACAAACGAAAGAGAGCACGAATGTGCCTTCGTGCTCTCTACGAATCCGCTGGAAGGGCTCGCTCAGCCCTCGATGGGATCCACATGGATGAAGCGGCCGTGCTGGCCCTTGTCCTGGAAGCGGACGCGGCCATCGCACAGGGCGAACAGGGTATGGTCGGTGCCCATGCCCACGTTCACACCCATTTTGAACTTGGTGCCCCGCTGGCGAATGATGATGCTGCCGGCGGTGCAGACCTGGCCGCCGAAGACCTTCACGCCGAGGCGCTGGGAGTGGGAATCGCGACCGTTGCGGCTGGAGCCGACGCCTTTCTTGTGAGCCATGACGAAACCTCTCTGATTCTGAGCTGGGTTTGGAAGCCGGAGCGGGTGGTGCCCGCGGGGGCGCGGGGATCCGGGGGCTCAGGACACAGCCTGACTCCCGGAGGAAATCAGGCAGTGATGCCCTTGATGCGCACCTCGGTGAAGTGCTGACGGTGGCCCTGGGTGCGCTGGTAGGTGGTGGTCTTCTTCTTCTTGAAGATGGTCACCTTCTTGCCTCGGCCATGGCGGATGACCTCCGCCTCGACCTTCGCACCGGCCACGGTGGGCTGGCCCACCTTCACATCGGCGTCGGTGCCCACGAGCAGCACCTGCTCGAAGGTCACGGCCTGCTTGGGGTCCTTCTCCAGGAGTTCCACGCGGACGACATCGCCCTCGCTCACCCGGTACTGCTTGCCGCCGGTCTGGATCACTGCGTACATGACATCCTCGCTCAGGAGGCTTGGGCGGCGCCGCATGGCGCACTTGCGGAGCCCAAGACAAGGCCTTCCAGTCTGCCGGGAAAATCCATGTGGGGCAAGGCGATTTTTCAAACCGCCCGCCGGGCCTCCAGCACCTTGAAGCGATCCCCCATCATCCCGGGCAGCGTGAGGGCCAGCAGGTTTTCCATCCGGGCCCGGCGCGCCGCCGGATCCAGATCCTGCCAGGCCGCCTCCCAGTCCATCAAAGGGGCATGGGTCCGGATCCACCGCCCCAGGCTCTGGGCTGGAGCGGGCTCCAGCCCCGCCTCCTCCAGGCAGCGGGCCAGCCGGGTGAGATCCACATCGGCCGTGAGATCCGCCTGGCCCAGGTCGTCCCACCACCGGCCGTCCACCTGATGGGCCCGGTAGCGGCGCAGGTCCGCCCCCTTGGCCAGGAGCCGGGCGGCAGATTCCCCGTAATCGATGGCCAGGAAGAGGCCGCGTTCAAGGGGCCTGGCCAGCCGCTCGACCAGGCTTGGCAGCCCCTCGCACCAGAGGCTGCCGTCGCCGGGCTCCAGGCCGCCTTCCGCGCGGGAGGCGAACCATCCGCCTGCGGGGCCGGGATCCGAAGGCTCCCAGGAGGCCCCTTCCACCGTGAGCACCTCCCGCTCCCATGCCTCGCCGGTCCAGCGCCAGGGCTGGGCCGGAAGCGCATCGAAGAGCTCGTTGGACACCACGGCTCCGACAAAAGGTTCCAGGGTTTCGCCTTCCGCCACCCACCTCGCCTGCCCGGTGGCAATCCAGGGCGAGAGGGCCTCCCGGGAGGTGGCGCGGGCGGCCGGATTGTCGTCCTGGTGGAGGTAGCGCAGGGCCGATGCGAAACCGCCGGAGGCTGCCTTCAGCAGGTCCCGGCCCAGCCAGCCCCGGCCGGCGCCCGGTTCCAGCACCGTGAAGACCTCCGGGCAGCCCAGATCCCGCCACACCTCCTCCAGCCGCAAGGTCAGGGTTTCCCCCAGCAGCGGACCGCAGTCCAGGGCCGTGTAGTAGTCGCCGCCTTCGAAGCCCCAGGGCCCTGCGGGACGCCGGTAGTACCCGTGCTCGGGATGGTAGAGGGCCAGGGCCATCACGTCGGCGGCAGGCACGGAGCCTACGGCCGTCCGCACCTCCAGCAGGGCCTTCAGTTCATTCATGGTGATCCCGCAGGGGCCAGCGGGCCTCCAGCCAGGGCAGAAGCCATTGGCTGGCCAGGAGGGCCAGGGCGGTGCCGCCCACGCAGGCGAGGCCCAGGCCCTGAAGGCCCCGGTAGCCGCTGAAGACGAGCCCGCCGAACCCCGCGAGGGTGGTGCCCGCGCACACCGCGTTCACCCGGGCCACCCGGGCGGCAGCGCCCGGCTCCTGCCGGGCCCGGTGCAGCAGATTGAGGGCCGTATCCACGCTGACCCCCAAGGCGATGGGCAGCGCCACCAGGCTCAGGAAGGTAAGGGGTTCCCCGGTCCAGCCCAGGAGGCCCAGGGCCCCGAGTTGGCTGGCGGCCACAGGCACCAAGGCGAAGAGCACGAAGCGGAGCCGCCGCCCGAAGAGGGCCACCACCACCAGCACCGAAGCCAGGGCCAGCGCGAGCACCTGGACCAGGGCTTCCTTGGCCACCGTGCGCAGGGCCTGGAAGAGGGGCCGGGTGCCCACCAGCCGACCACCTTCAGCGGCCACACGGGGCGCCAGCCGATCCTGGGCGGCTTCCGACAACCGCATGGGCAGGGTCAAATGCGCTTCGGCTCGCTCCCGGGCAGCACCACCCGCCAGTGCCTGCAGCCCACGGAGCCCTGCCAGCGGATCATCGGCGGAGGCC
>MWBB01000060.1 GCA_002068835.1 Acidobacteria bacterium ADurb.Bin340
TCCTCCGAAGGCACGGGAACCACCCGCCCCAGAGCCGGGACAGAAAGGGCCTGGGGCCGCCGAACCGGGCCTGCGCTGCGGCTCTGCAGGGCGCTGGCCTGGAACAGCAAGGGCCGGGGCAACGCCTGACGGCCCAGGGCCAGGCCGCACACCGGGCACTCCAGAACGAACGGAGAGAGCTTGTAGCGGCAGGAGGGACAGGCTCGGGCCCCCATGTCAGCCCAGCACCTGCACCCAGGCCCGGCGCTCCACAGGCCCCAGGGCCCGCAGGTTGTCCAGAAATCGGAGGCGGGCGGTCCAGGTCTTGTCCTGGGGAAACAGGGCGCGGCCCATCTTCAGGGCATCCTGGGCCTCGCTCCACCGCTCCTTGACGGCATGGGCCTGGGCGAAGGCCAGACAGAGCCGCCCCAGGCGAGCCTTGAGGTCCGGATCCTCCGGCTGCTGCCGGAGCAGGGTGTGGATGATCCTCCAGGCACCATCCAGCTCGCCGGCCTCCAGGAGCTTCTCGGCGTCCTTGAGGTTCGGGACCGGCGAACCCTCCGGCAGGGCCAGGGCCCCCTGGGCTCGGGCCAGCAGTTCCGCCGCGCCGGGATCCCCGGGCAACAGGCGCGTCAGCTCCTGGGCCCGGTAGTAGGCGCGAAGGGGATCCTCGCCCAGCACGGACGCGGCTTCCTTGCGCAATTCTTCGGAGGCTTCGCCGAGCGCCGGGACCTGAACGCTCCGGGAGACGGTTTCCAGGGCCGCCTGCCGGAAGGACACCACGGAGGCTTCCAGGGCCGCTTCCCGGCGATGCCGGTTCACCAGCCAGACCCCCAGGTTGAGGATCAGGATCCCGCCCGCGATGGCCGCCAGCACGGGCGGACGGCGCAGGGGCGCCGGGATCTCGCGCACCATCTGGCCCAGCAGGGCCGGCAGTTCGAGGCCCTTGCGGGCCTGGGGCGGAGGCGTCTGGAGCGGCTGCGGGGGAAGGGCCGGAGCCGCCGCATGGGCGGGCACCGTGTCCAGGGCCAGCAGCGGGGCGGCCGCCGGCATGGCGTGGTGGGCCTCCTGGGCGGACTTGAGGTTCTGGGCCTGGTGCAGCCCCTGAAGGGCCCGGAAGTTGTGCGGATTCTGGTCCACGGCCTGCTGGAAGAGGAAGGCCGCGGCTTCGAAACGGCCCTGCTGAAGCAGTCGTTCGGCCCGCTCGAGGGTTTCATCCTGGGCTGGGGCCGGCCGCACGGGAGCCGTCCCTGCAGCCGCAGGGCGAGGTGCCGTGGGGGGCGGGGCGGCAGCCGCCTGCTCCGCATCCCTCCGGGCCATGGCCAAGTAGCCTTCGGCTTCGGGATGGCCGGGCTGGAGGATCAGGGCCTGCTCCCACTTGTGGGTGGCCTCCTGGGCCATGCCCATGTCGTAGAGCTGGGTGCCCTCCCGGATCAGCTGGGCGAAACGTTCCGCCTCGTCGTCGGGGACGGCCGCTGCCGCCGCGGGCAGGGGTGCGGGCGCGTCCGCCGCAGGGGCCGGGACCTCGGGAAGGGAGCCCTGGAGGCCCAGTTCCCGGCGCGCATCCGCCACGTATCCCCGGGCCAGCGCATGCCCGGGATCCAGGGCCAGGGCTTCCTCCCACTTGCGGAGGGCATCCGTGGCTTGGCCCATATCGAAGAGGGTGCATCCATCCCGCACCAGGCGTTCCACGGTTTCGGCCGAAGGGGGCGCGGGGGCCTCCACTGGAGCGGGCGCCGGGGAAGGCTCGGGAGGCGCCTGCGGGATTTGGGAAACCTGGGTCTGGAGAACCGGGGCCTGAGGAACCTCCGGCAGGGAGCCCGTATCCCGGACAGCCCGCTGGGGCCCCGAAGCCTCTTCCCGGCCCAGGGTCCGGCGGGCCGCCGTGAGGTACCCCTTGGCCAAAGCGTTGGCGGGATCCTGGGCCAGCACCTCCTCCCAGACGGCCACGGCTTCGGCGGTCTGGCCCCCGTCGTACAGAGCGCAGCCCCGCTCCAGGAGCTGGGCCAGTTCAGGGGAGGCGGGGGCAGGGGCCGCCGTCGGCAGCAGGGCCCGGGCCTGGTCCGCCAAGCCATCCTGGGTGGCGCGGGCATCGAAGTAGAGCTTCACCTTGTAGAGGCCCGCCCGGGCTTCCTCATGGCCCGGCACCTTCTTCAGGATCGCCTGCCAGATCTGCCCCGCCTGCACGATATCGCCCGCCTCGAAGAGGTCGGCGGCCTTCCGGAGATAGGCGGCATAAGGATCGCGGCCGTCAGCCATGGCTACACCAGCATGTTCGGGTCTTCGCGGCGGATGAGCATCATGAAGCTCGACCGGCCGCAGGTGAACTCCTGGCGGTCCGCAAGCTGCACCGCCGAAAAGACCTGGACGCCTTCCACGAAGGTGCCGTTGGTGGATCCCAGATCCACCAGCCACACCGTTCCATCGGAGTGGATGTCCACCCGCGCGTGGCGACGGGAGCACTCGGGATCCTGGGTGACGATGTCGCCATCCTCGCGCCCGATGAGGGTCTGGGCCGACTGCAGCACGGCCACCGTGCTGGCCCGGGGGCCATTGAGGAACGCGAGGCTGAACCGGTAGCCCAGCGGAATCCCCGGCACGGAGACCCCTGCAGAGGTATGCATGTCTTCGAGCCCGGGCCGCGCGGTGGTTTCCCGGGCGGAAACCTGGGGCGGCACGGGAGGTTCCAAAGGCGCGGGAACCGGCGGCGGTGGAGGCGGCGGAGCCACCGGCACCACGGGCCTCGGCATGGAGGCCACCGTCACCGGTGCGACCTGATGGGCGGGGTTCTCCACCTCGAAGACGTGGGCACACTTGGGGCAGCGGAAGCGCTTCCGCGGCAGTCCTTGAAACCGCTCATCGTCGTACCGGAAGCGGGCCTGGCAGGACGGACAGACGACGATCATGGGCGCCTCGAGCAGGAACTGGCCCCAGTGTAGATCAGAACGGGGCGGAGCGAGGATCCCCGCTATTTCTTCCGGGTGCCGAAGAAGTCGAACTCCGCTTTCAGCGGGATCCCCGCAGGCACCTTGAAACCGGTGACCGATGCCGGGATCGGCGCGTTCAGCGCGGCATCGCCCAGCTCCAGCTCCCAGCGGTCTCCGCCCCGCTCCACCCAGACCACCTGTCGGGGCAGCCAGGAGGCGCGATCCACCCAGATCTGGATGGCCTCAAACCGGCGCTTCATGGCCAGGGCCCTCGGTTTGAGATCCACGCGCCAGGTGCCGGGCACTTCGCCGCCCTCCGCCACGGTGGCCTTGAAGAAGTCCGAGAGTTCGGACAACCGCTGCCCAAGCCCCAGGAACCTCCGGCTGGTGTTGCGGATCACGCCGATCTTGAGCCGCTGGCCCTGCCTCGCCTGGGGGCTGTAGGAGGTGAGGGCCTTCGGGGTCAGGTGCAGGACGAGGTCCTCCGGCGGATCAAACTCGAAGTGGGCCAGGTCACGCCCCTGGAGGTACACGGTGCCCCTGGTCACCGTGGGCGTGCGGAGCAGGGCCCGCCGGATGGTGAGGGTGAAGGGCGCGCGAAAAGTCTGGACCTGGGCCTGGGCCCGATCGAAGCGGTCCACCACCTCCCGCAACTCCGGCGGAGCGGCAAACAGCGAAGCGCCGAGGAGGAACCCGGCCAGCAGCCGCGCCCGCATCAGTACGACCTCAGGGCGAGCCCCTTGAGGGGCCGTTCCTGGCTGGCCTGGAAGCCCAGGCCCACGGACCAGCGGTCCCCGTGGAACCAGGCTGTCAGCCCCCCGCGGATCACGGGATCCCCCGCCAGGCTCTGGCGCTCGGCGCCGAGGATCAGGGTGGTTCGGGCGCCCGCTTCCATCCGCAGCGATGCGGAAGTTATGCGCTGCTTGACCGGGAAGGGCATCCGCGCCGCGCGGTTGAGGTCAGACTCCACGCTCAGGGCAAAGCGATCCCCCAGCTCGATCTGGCCCCCGGCCCGCACCTGGGGCTTCTCCTTCACGTCCCCGAACCGGTGGGGAATGGCCCGATCCACCGAGACGCCCAGACGGGCGCCGCTCCAGACTTCCACCAGGTAGCCGAAATCCAGGGTGGCCACCGTGGTGGTGTCCTGGGTTTCCTGATAGGCGAGGGGGTCCTGGGGCATCGCCAGGGCTCCGGGAAGGGGGTTGAGCATGGCCGCTGCCTGCCCGGTCTTCCAGCGCTCCACCCGCAGCAGGATGCCGTAGCCGGAACCCTGTTCCGTGGCGCCCGCGCCGATGGAGAGGCGGTCCACCACCGCCCGGCGCAGGTCGAAGCGGGTGGTGTTCTGGTCCATCCCCGCACCCAGGTGGCCGGGATCCGTGTCCACCGAGGCCAGGAGGCCCGTTCGCTCCTCCCGGGCCAGGGACGTGTGGAGGCCGGATTCCACCCAGGACACGCTGTAGGCCCGGGTTCGAAGGGCCCAGGGCGCCTCGGCCAGATCCTGGAGGTTCCGTGCCAGGAAGGCCGTCTGGTCGAACCGGTCCAGGGCTTTCAGGGCGCCATCGGCCCCCTGGTCCCCCTCCACCCAGCTGGCGTAGAAGCCGTTCCGGGCCCGATCGAAGCGGGCGGAGTTGGACAGGGGCGCCAGGCCCTCCGAAAAAACCCGGCTCCCACCGAAGGCCGGGCCATCCACGAAGAGGGGCACCTGGGCCTGCGCCGCAAGGCCGGAGGCCAGGATCAGAGGAAGGAGATGCAGAGGGGGGCGCATGGGCCCATGGTCCTCTGGTCAGCCCTCCGGGGCAACGGCCGCCCGCTGGCAGGCCACCGTGAGTACGGTTCCCGTATCCCGGAGCACTTCGGCGGCAGCAAAGCGGGCCAGTTCCGGCAGGTTGTTCTGCTCGCTCAAGTGGGCCAGCACCACGGACCGGAGCCTCGGACTCCGGATCCGCTCCAGCAGTTCCGCCATGGCGGCATTGCTCAGGTGCCCCACCCGGCTCAGGATGCGAGCCTTCAGCAGGGGTGGATAGGAGCCCTCCCGGAGCATCTGCACATCATGGTTGGCTTCCAGGGCCAGCAGGTCGAGATCCCGGCAGTGGTCCGCCACCAGGGCGGTGGGATGGCCCAGGTCTGTCACCACGGCCACGGCCTCCCCCTGGACCTCGATCCGGAAGGCCACCGGATCTGCCGCATCGTGGGGAATGCTGAAGGGCAGAATCCGCCAGCCCTCCCAGTCCACAGCCTGACCGGGACGCAGGGAACGCCAGCGATGGGTCGGCACATCCAGCCCCAGGGCCCCCTCCAGGGCCACCCGCGTTTCCGGGGTGGCGAACAGGGGCCAGTCCGTGCGACGCAGCAGCACGGGCAGGGCGGCGATGTGGTCCGAATGCTCGTGGGTGAGCGCAACGCCCGCCACCCGGCCCGGATCCCAGCCGAGAACCCCGAGCCGGGTGCGAATCTGGAGCAGGCTGAGGCCCGCATCCACCAGCAGGATCCGCTCCCCGTCCGTCAGGGCGTGGCAATTGCCTTTGGAACCCGAGGCCAGGCAGCCATAGCGCAGCCTCATCAGGCCGCTTCCGAAGCCGGACGGCCCTTCCAGGCCAGGAGGCCCACCAGGACCACCACGCACACCCCCGTGCAGACCACGCTGCCTTCCAGCCCCACGCCACCCCCCGTCAGCCATTGGGGCCGTTCGTGGAGAAAGGGGCGGAAGACCCCCTGGACCGCCTCGGAAGAACCGCTCACGCGGAATCCCAGCAGGCTCTCCTGGGCCCAGTTCCAGCCGAGATGGATGCCCATGGGCAAGGCGAGACTGCTGGTGCGCTGCCAAGCAAGCCCCAGGATCAGCCCCGCAAGCCCGATGTTCAGAAGGGCCACCGTGCGGAGCAGGCTGTCCGCCCCCCGAATGCCAGGGTTCCCAGCATGCACCAGGGCGAAGATCAGCGCGAAGATCAGCTGTCCCCCCAGGGGGCCGATGGCCAGGGCCACCCGCTGGAGGCCATAGCCCCGGAACGACAACTCCTCCGCCACGGCCACCGCCGCATAGGTGAGCCCAGCCATCAGCACCGCCCGGAGGGCCGGCGGCGGCGCCGACACCCAATGGAAGCCATCCAGACTCCAGAGCAGCAGGGCCGTGAGGACCATGATCAGCAGGCCCCCCAGGGTGCCGAGCACGGCTTCCAGGGCCCAGCGGCGATCCAGCCGCAGCCCCAGGCTGGCGAGAGGGCGGCCTTCCAGCCGCACGGCCAGCCAGGACACGACCAGGAAGCCGAGGGCCATGACGATCTGGTACACCACATCGGGGTACGGCAACTTGCGCCCCGCCAGACCCTGAACCAGCACCACGGGCAGCGCCAGGATGGTGGCTGCGAATTGCCCGCCCAACAGGAACAGGGTGGCCCGCCACCCGCTGCGCAGACCGTTCTGGCGGTCCAGGAAAAGCCCTGAAAGAAAAGGTGGCATCAGAAAATCCGGGTGGTGTCCTCCCAGCCCTGGGTGGTCGGCGGCGCCGACCGCTTCCAGGGCAGGAGGAGAAGAAAGGCCAGGGCGAAGGCGGCCGTGGTGGGCAGGGTGGATTCCAGGCCACCCGCCATGCCCGAAAGCCAGACCGGAGCGCCTTCGCGGGCCACGGGCACCAGCAGGGCCGGGGAGATCACCCCCCCCACCGGGAATCCCAGGAGGGTCCCCTGAGCGAACACCCAGCCAGCGTGCAGTCCCATCGGCAGGGCCAGGCTCCGGGTCCGCAGCCAAGCCTGCCCTAACAGGAGGGAGGCCAGCACCACGTTGAGCAGGTCCAGCAGCCGGGCGGGCCAGGGCAGGCCCGGGGCATGGCCGTGGAGCAGCAGCCAGACCAGGGCCACCAGACCCTGGGCGGGCCAGGGTCCGAGCCCGGCGATCAGGCGCTGGAAGAGGTAGCCTCGGGCCAGCAGTTCTTCGTAGAACCCCGTGGCCACCGCCAGCAGGACACCCTGGACCAGGAGGACCGGGAGACGCCCCTCCACGGGATTCCACTGATAGATGCCGAGGCTCCGGAGGCCGGCGGCCGGAAGCAGGACCAGGAGGAATCCGGCCAGCAGCCCGGCGAGGGCCTGCAGAACCCAGCGGCGGGTCATCCAGAGGCCCAGGGTGGCCAGAGGGCGCCCTTCCACCCCCAGGAAACCCCAGGACACCAGCAGGCAGACCAGGCCCGCCACCAGGGATGGGAACCAGACCGGCACCGACCGCCCCAGGAAGAACAGCCCCACCGGCGCGGACACCAGCAGACTGGCCAGAAAGAGGGCCAGCAGGAAGCCCAGGATGCGCCATCCCTGGCGCAGGCGGCCATCCTCCCGAAGCACGAAGGCCTTGAAGAACGGGCCCCAGCCCTCGCGGCGGGGGTCAGGCAGATCGGGGATGCCAGGGAAACGCACCGGCCCTCCCCTAGATCAGACTCTGGAGATCGGTGTAGGCCCGGAGGATCTCCAGCTGGACCTTTTCCTCTCCGGGTTTCAGATCCATCACGCGACCGAACCAGGCCGCGGCGGCCTTGCGCTGCCCTGCAACCAGGCAGGCTCGCCCGAAACGGAGGAAGTGCCTCCAGCCATCCGGCTCCAGGGCCCTGACCGCCTGCATGTAGCGCTCCGCTTCCGCCAGGAGGCCTGCCTCGGCCAGATCCACCGCGCAATCCGCCAGAGCATCCTCATCCTTGGGCGCACGCCGCAGCACCTGTTCATAAGCCTGGAGCGCCTCGGCCTTGTGGCCGTTCCGCAGCCAGGCATGGGCCACCAGACGCAGCACCTCGCCGTCCTTGGGGCCCCGGGCCTCGGCCGCCTGAAGGGCGGCGCGTCCCTTCTCCCCCTCCAGAACCGCCAGGTAGGCCCGCCCCACCTCCGCCAGGACCGAGGCGTCATCCGCCTTCGCCACCTTCAAGCGATCCGCCAGTTCCCGCAGGACCACTTTGCGATCACCCTCGAAGAACGCCGCATCCAGGCGCACGGATTGCGCGCCCAGAGCTCCGGCCACGGCGATGCAGACGATGAGCGTGCGCATGGAGCCTCCCGGGGACGAAACCCCAGGATAGCGCTCCCTACAGCGGGATGTTCCCGTGCTTCTTGGGCGGCATGTTCTCCCGCTTGGTCTCCAGCAGGTTCAGGGCCCGCACCAGCTTCTTGCGGGTCTCCCGGGGCAGGATCACCTCGTCCACATAGCCCAGGCCCGCGGCCACGTAAGGGTTGGCGAAGTCCTCGTTGTACTTCGCGATGATCTCGGCCCGCTTGGCGACAGGATCTTCGGCCTTCTGGATCTCCTTGATGTAGAGCACGTTGGCCGCGCCTTCGGCCCCCATCACCGCGATCTCGGCCGTGGGGTAGGCGAAGTTGAAGTCGGTGCGGATGTGCTTGGAGGCCATCACGATATAGGCGCCGCCGTAGGCCTTGCGGGTGATGACGGTGAGCTTGGGCACGGTGGCCTCGCAGAAGGCATAGAGCAGCTTCGCGCCGTTCTTGATGAGGCCGTTGTGCTCCTGGTTCACGCCCGGCAGGAAGCCCGGCACGTCCTCGAAGACGATCAGGGGGATGTTGAAGGCATCGCAGAAGCGCACGAAGCGGGCGCCCTTTTCGCTGGCCTGGATGTCCAGCACCCCGGCCAGGTGGGCGGGCTGGTTGGCCACAATGCCCACGGAGCGGCCTTCGAGACGCGCGAAGCCCACCACGATGTTGCCGGCGTAGCCCTCCATCACCTCGAAGAAGTGGCTGTCGTCCACGATGCCCTTGATGAGCTGGCGCATGTCGTAGGGCTTGCTGGGATCGTCGGGCACGATCTCATCGAGTTCCGCGTTCTCCAGCGGCGATTCCATGAGCGCCTGGCGGCGGGGCGCCTCGCCCATGTTGTTGCTGGGCAGGAAGGAGAGCAGCTCCCGGGTGTGGGCCAGGGCCGCCAGGTCGGAGGGCACCACGAAGTGGGCCACACCGCTCTTGTAGCCGTGGGCCGAGGCGCCGCCCAGCTCCTCCTTGGTGACCTCCTCGTGGGTCACCGCCTTGATCACCTCGGGGCCCGTTACGAACATGTAGCTCGTGTTCCGAACCATCGTGATGAAGTCGGTGATGGCGGGGCTGTAGACGGCGCCGCCGGCGCAGGGGCCCATGATGAGGCTGATCTGGGGGATCACGCCCGAGGCCATGGTGTTGCGCAGGAAGATTTCCGCGTAGCCCGCCAGGGAATTCACGCCCTCCTGGATGCGGGCGCCGCCGGAATCGTTCATGCCGATGCAGGGGCAGCCCACCTTCATGGCCATGTCCATGATCTTGCAGATCTTCTTGGCCTGGGTCAGAGAGAGGCTGCCGCCCACCACCGTAAAATCCTGGGCGAACACGGCCACCGGACGGCCATCCACGCGCCCGAAGCCGGTCACCACACCATCGCCGTGGAACTTCTCCCCACCGGGTGTGGGGTTCTGGGCCAAGGCATCCACTTCCTCGAAGGTGCCCTCGTCCAGGAAGGCCGAAATGCGCTCCCGGGCCGTGAGCTTGCCGCCCTGGTGCTGCTTCTCGATGCGGGCATCCCCGCCGCCCTTCAGGGCTTCGTTGTACTTGGCGCGCAGGGTATCGATCTTCTGCTGAAGAGGCATGGCTACTCCTTGACGGCCGGCCGGCGAGGCCGGATTCAGCGCTGGGTCCTCCGGCCCGGGCGGGACTTCACCCGGCGGGCCGGCGCAAGCTTGGGCGCGGAGGCTTCGGCCTTGGCCGCAGCCGTTCCGGGCGCCCCCGGATCGGTTGCGGCTGCGCCGCGCCGTTCGGATTCAACCTCCCGCACCTCCACCACCGCCGGCATCAGACGAGGCGCATCCGCAGGCACCACGGCAGCCAAGCCGAGCAGGATGAGGGCAGGGATCGTCACAGGCAGGTCCTTTCCGAACGGTGCAGTATAGCCCTGATGCGGAAACGGCTCCGTGACCAAGGTCGCGGAGCCGTTTCGAGGCGAGGGAACAAGCCTTTCGGCTACCGGCCGCTCTTCCTCTTCGCCCTTCCGGGCTCAGACCCCTCCGAGCAGGCGGCTCGGAAAAGGGAAGCGTGGAAACGCCTTCAACTCTTTCGGCTACCGTCCGCTCTTTTTCCAATCGGCCATGAAGGCTTCGATGCCCTTGTCCGTGAGGGGGTGGCCCAGCATCTGGTCGAAGACCTTGGGGGGGATGGTGGCCACGTGGGCGCCGGCCAGGGCGGCCTCGGTGACGTGGCGGGGGCCGCGAATGGAGGCGGCGAGCACCTTGGTAGCCAGTCCGTAGTTGTCAAAAATCTGCACCAGGTCCTCGATGAGCTCCATGCCCACGTGATTCACGTCGTCCAGGCGGCCGATGAAGGGGCTCACGTAGGTGGCGCCGGCCTTGGCGGCCATGAGGCCCTGGGTGGCGCTGAAGCAGAGGGTCACGTTGGTCTTGATGCCCTCGGCGGAGAAGGCCTTGGTGGCCTTCAGGCCCTCGGCGGTGAGGGGCACCTTGATGACCACGTTCTTGTGGATCTTGGCCAGCTTGCGGCCCTCTTCGATCATGCCGGGGGCCTCCAGGCTGATGACCTCGGCGCTGATGGGACCGTCCACGATCCCGCAGATCTCCTGGATGATCTGCTCGAAGGGTTTCCCGCTTTCCTTGGCGATGAGGCTGGGGTTCGTGGTGACGCCGTCCAGGATGCCCCAGGCGTTGATGCGCTGGATCTCCGCGATGTTGGCGGTATCGATGAAGAAGATCATGGGGGGCCTCCACGGATGACCCGGGCGGGGGCCGCACGGGAGCCTCATTCTCTCAGGCGGGGCGGACGTTACAAAGAGGCCAGCAAGGCCGACTGTGCACAGGTCATCCATGCGCTCATCATGGTTCTGGCCCAGGGTGCCCTTCCCCCTGAACGGGCCTGGAGCCTTCATGAGCGAAACGGCCAAGGCCCCCTCCGAAGCCCGCAGCTTGAGATTCTTCCTGCTTTCGGCATCCCTGGTTGCTGCCCTCTGCATTTCCGGAGGGTTCCTCGGCATGGCCCTGCGGGATCGGGAACTCATCGAAGAGGAGATGGTGAACCGCGCCCGGCGCGATTTCGCCAACATCGTGATGATGCGCCAGTGGAACGCCCGTTATGGCGGCGTCTACGTGGAAAAAAGGCCCGGTGTCGTCTCCAACCCCTACCTGGAGAACCCGGATATCACGGCCAGCGACGGGAAGGTCTACACCAAGAAGAATCCGGCCCTGATGACCCGCGAACTGTCCGAACTGCTGCACACGGTCCAGGGCTATGCCTTCCACATCACCAGCCTGCGCCCCCTGAACCCGGGAAACATCGCGGACCCGCGTGAAGCCGAAGCCCTCAAGGCGTTCGAAGCCGGAGCCGCCGAGCGTTCGTGGACCGAGGGGGAAGGCAGGGCTGCCGTTTTCCGCTACATGGCTCCCCTCGAAACCGATGCTTCCTGCCTGCAGTGCCACGCCCAGCAGGGCTACCGCCTGGGCGATGTCCGCGGGGGCATCAGCGTGTCCTTCCAGGTGGGCGAACTGCAGGAAAAGCTCCGGAGGAACCTGCTGGTGATCGGTGGACTGGGCGCCGCCACCTTCATCCTCCTGGTGGTTTCGATCGTGCTGCTCTTCCGGCAGATGGTCCGCAGGCTCCAGGAAGCCCGTGCCGAGCTGATGCGCCTCGCCACCACGGACGCGCTGACGGGCCTAGCCAACCGCCGGACCATCCTGGAGCGGCTGGAGGAGGAGGTGGAGCGCCACCGCCGCACCGACCGCCCCCTGGCCTGCATCCTGCTCGACATCGACCACTTCAAACGCATCAACGACCGCTTCGGGCATCCCGCTGGAGACGAGGTGCTGCGCCAGGTCGCCCGGCAACTCCAAACCGGGGTCCGGGTCTACGACACCGCTGGCCGCTACGGGGGGGAGGAATTCCTGGCCGTGCTTCCCGAGGCGGATCCGGAGGCTGGCCGCCTCGTTGCCGAACGCCTGCGAGCCTTGGTGGCAGGCGAAGTGCGCTGCGGGGACGGCGAAGCGGTTACAGCCAGTTTCGGTTTGGCCCAATACCGCAAGGATGAATCGGCCGATGCCCTTCTCGCCCGGGCGGATCAGGCCCTCTACCGGGCCAAAGAAGCCGGCCGGAACCGCGTGGAGTCCGAGGCCTGAGCTACCCTGGAAAGGCCCGACGGAGTTCCCCATGGCTTATCCCGACATTCCCGTTCTCGACCGCGGTTTCGTGCGGCTGATCGACCACATGGGCACCGATCTCACGGTCGTGAACGCGGCCCGGGTGTCCTTCGGCAAGCGCAAGGAAGCCTTCGATGCCAAGGATGCGGAGCTGGTCCAGTACCTGGCGGAGCATGAGCACACGGCTCCCTTCCGCCACTGCTACCTGACCTTCCACGTGAAGGCGCCGATCTTCGTGTTCCGGCAGTGGATGAAGCACCGCATCGCCAGTGATTTCAACGAGATCAGCGGCCGGTATGTGGAATTCCCCGAAGACGAGTTCTACCTGCCCCAGGCCTTCCGGCGCCAGGCCAAGGTGAACAAGCAGGGCTCCGAAGGGGCCCTGGAAGGGGCCGAAGCCGTCCAGGCTGCGGAAGCCTTCCTGGCGGCCTGCCGGGCCTCGGTGGCCCACTACAAGGAGCTGATCGCCCTGGGCGTCTGCCGGGAGCAGGCCCGCTGCGTGCTGCCTCTGGGGCTCTACAGCGAGGTCTACTGGACCGCCAGCCTGCAGGCGGTGGCCCACTTCCTGCACCTGCGCGAGGACGGCCACGCCCAGTGGGAAATCCGCCAGTACGCCCAGGCCGTGCGGGCACTGACCGAG
>MWBB01000061.1 GCA_002068835.1 Acidobacteria bacterium ADurb.Bin340
GCTGATCATCTTCTACGGCCCGGCCCTGTGGTCGGGCTACCTGGGGCTGATGGGATAACCGCTTGCGCCGTGGGGCCCGCAGGGCTTGAATGGGGCCGGCCCTCAGGCCCATCGGAGGTTCCATGCGACGCTTCGCGCTGCTTTTCGCGGCAGTCCTGCTCGCGGTTCCCGCCCTCGCCAAGCCCGACGTTCCGGGTTCCAAGGACCATCCCCTGCTGACCCGCATGCAGCACATGGTGATCGAGGTCTACAAGACGAAGCCCTTCGAGGTCCACGCATTCAAGACCGGCGCGGGCAAGGGTGCCGCGATCCCGGTGGAGGGCCGCTGGTACCAGATCCGCTACAAGGCGGAGGATGGGGCCGAAGCGCCCACGCCCGTGGCCATCCTGCGCAACCATCAGACAGCCCTTCGGAACGTGGGCGGGACGGTGGTCTTCCAGGACGCCCGCTACGGCATCTTCAAGGTGGCGAAGGGCGGCGCGGAAACGTGGGTCGAGGTGGATACGGCCTGGGGCCGCGGCTACATGCTCACCATCGTCGAGAAGGGCATGATGGCCCAGGAAGTGGTGGCCGATGCGGCGGCCATGAAGGGGGATCTGAAGTCCACGGGTCATGTGGCGGTGTACGGGATCCACTTCGACACCAACAAGAGCGAGGTGAAGGTCGAATCCAAGGCGGCCCTGGAGGAGATCGCCCGGCTGCTGAAGCTGGATCCGGCGCTCAAGCTGAAGGTCGTGGGGCATACGGACATGACCGGCAGCCTGGAGGCCAACCTGAGGCTCTCCCAGGCCCGGGCGGAAGCCGTGGTTCAGGCCCTGGTGGGCCAGCACGGCATCGCCGCCGGGCGCCTCACGGGCCATGGGGTCGGACCCCTGGCCCCCGTGGCCTCCAACGACACGGAAGAAGGCCGAGCCCGGAACCGCCGGGTGGAACTCGTGAAGGAATGAACCCGAAAAGCGAAACGCCCGGAAACCCCGGGCGTTTCGCTGCGGTTTGGATCGGTCAGAACACCACGCTGGCGCCCACGTAGAACGTTCGGCCCTCGCTCAGGGGGATGAGGCTGTTCACGGCCTTGTTGGGGTAGTCCGGGTAGCGGATGTCCTTGCCCAGCAGGTTGTGGCCTTCCAGGGAGAGTTTCACGGCGCGCTGTCCATCGTCATAGGCTCGCCAGACCACCTTGGCGGAAACCAGATGTACGGCTTCCGGCGCTTTGTTCACCACCGCCGAATCCGGGCGCACGCTGGTGGTGGCCTTGGGCTTGCTGTTGTAGACATCGAAGAGGCTGAAGGTCCAGCCCCGGGTCTGGTACAGCGCCCCGAACTTGGCCAGGGTGTTGGGATGCAGGCTGACGTCTTCCGCGCCGGCTTCGGTTTCGTTGCTCTGGTGGCTGATGGAGCCCGTGAGCAGCAGGCCTCCAGCCACGCTCACCCGGCCTTCCAGCTCGAAGCCCTGGGAGTCCCAGGATCCGCCGTTCAGGTACTGGAAGAAGAAGGGCGGCAGGCCCGGAGGGGGTGAAGGCCGCGGGAAGAGCTGGCGGGTGATGATGTCCTTCATCTCGCTCTTGAAGTAGGTGAACGAGGCCTGAGCCGTGCGGGTCTGGAAGAAGACCTGGGCTTCCAGGGTGTCCACCAGCTCGGGCTCCAGGGCCTGGTTGCCCAGGAAGATGGGGTGCTTGAAGCCCGTCTCGTTCGGATAGCCCTTGCGGAAGGCGCTGCTGTAGAGCACCTTGGCGCCCCATTCTTCCGTCAAGTCGTAGATCAGGCCCAGGCGGGGCGACAGGTTGCCGTCCACGCCTTCCAGCTTGTTGTACTGCATGCCGCCGATGAGCTTCAGGGCCTGGATGCGGTAGTCCGCCTGCAGGAAGAGGAAGGTGGAACTCTGGTCCCCCTCCACCACCAGATCGCCGCCGAAGTCCGACTTCTCCCCGCCGCCGCCCAGGATCACATTGAGGTTCTCCATGGGCTTGAACCGGGCCGTCACCTCGGCCATCAGGGCCTCGCCCTCGGTGCGCTGGCGAGGGTAGACCGGCGCGGGCGTGACATAGCGTTCGCCCGTCCACCACACCGTGCGGTTGTAGGTGAGGTTGGCCCCGAGGCTGACCTTGGCGTTGAGTTCGCGGGTGTAGCCCAGGTCTACATGGGTGGTGGTCTGCTGGCTCTTGGTGTTGGCGTACCAGATCTCGTTGCCACCCTCCAGCGTGTAGGGATCGTAGTTGCCCACGTAGGTGTTCAGCGAGAAGCCGCCGTAGGTGAGGTGGGCCACGGCCCCCTGGGCCCGGTGGAAGAACTGATCGCTGCCCGGGGTGCCTGCGTAATCGGTGAAGGCGTAGGTGGGGCCCTGGTTCTTGAACTCGGACAAGCCGACGATGCCCCGCAGGTCGCCCTGGCGGAAGACCACGTGCTCGCCGTGGCTGAAGGCCCCGTCGCTGCCGCCCGCAAGGTGGACCTGGCCCGAGAGGCCGTCCTCCGCCGCCGTGCGGGTGACGATGTTCACCACGCCGGAGTAGGCGCAGGAACCGTACAGCACCGAGCCGGGGCCGCGTATGATCTCGATCTTCTCGATCACGCTCAGCGGGAAGGCGTTCCAGTAGGAGCCGTTCAGGCCGCCGGTGATGGGATCCCGCATGGGGCGGCCATCCAGCAGCACCAGCACGTGGTTGTTGTAGGGCGTGGTCTCCTGGCCGCGGAGCACCACCGAGTTCTTGGGGAAGATGTCCGGCGACAGGACCTGCATCCCCACCACCCGGTTCAGCACCTCGCCCAGGTTCTGCGCGGCGAAGCCTTCGATCTCCATGCGCGAGACCACGCTGATGATGCCGGGCGCGGCATTGAGCGATTCCGCGGCCTTGGAGGCCACCGTGACCTTGGTGTTCAGGAGCTCCATGAGCTCCCGTTCCAGGTCATCGGGGGACTGGGCGAGGGTCGGCAGGCCCAGGGCGAGCAGGCTCGCGAAAGGGGTGATGGATCCGGCGCGGCACATGCGCGACCTCCCTTCCTTGGGTGGGACACTGAATCCTGGGCATCGGCGCTTGCGGCACTCAACTTGAGACGGGTGTATGGAACTCGAAAAAAAACGAGCACCTCATGCCGAGGTGCTCGGTGGCAGGTGGATGCGAAAGAATCAGTGATGCGTGGGCTGGCAGACCTCGATGAGCACGCCGCCGGTTTCCGCCGGGTGGATGAAGGCGATGCGGTTGCCGTGGGCGCCCTTGCGGGGCTCCTTGTCGATCATGCGCACGCCCTTGGCGAGCAGTTCCTTCACGGCAGCGTCCACATCGTCCACCTCGAAGGCGATGTGGTGGATGCCGGGGCCCCGCTTCTCCAGGAACTTGCCGATGGGGCCTTCGGGATCGGTGCTTTCCAGGTACTCCAGCGTGCTTTGGCCGATGGGGTAGAAGGCGGTGCGCACCTTCTGGTCCGCCACTTCTTCGGTGTGCTCGGCCTGGATTCCAAAGATGCGCTCCAGGCGCTCCATCGCTTCGGCCAGGGTCTTGTCCGCAATACCCAGGTGGCTGATCTTGAGCAGCTTCATGCCGTCCTCCCGGGGGCCATTGTACGGTGGACCCATGAGCGAACGACGCCACTGGGAACAGGTCTACGCGGACATGGGCACGCCCTGGGATCTGGGTGGCCCCTGTCCCGCCCTGGATGAAGTGACCGAAGCTGCCCGCTTGCAAGGTTTCAGGGATGGGTGCACCGTGGCCGTGCCCGGATGTGGCCTGGGTCACGATGCTGCCTGGCTGGCGGCCCGGGGTTTCCAGGCCACGGGCCTGGACCTGGTGCCTGAGGCCCTGGACCGCGCCCGGGCGGTCTACGGCGAGCCGCCAGCGTGGAGGGTGGGGGATTGGCTGGCCGGAGCCCACGGTCCCTTCGAGGCCATCCTGGACCACACGTTCTTCGTGGCGCTTCACCCGGATCAACGGCCGGAGGTGGTGGCTGCCCACGCGCGGAACCTGCTCCCCGGGGGCTTCTGGCTGGGGATCTTCTACCACCGGGTGCGCCAGCCCGGCATCCGGCCCTGGGCCGTTCAGCCCGAGGAGCTCCGGGCGCTGGCCGAACCGTTCTTCGAGGTGCTGGACCTCCAGTCCGCCCGCACCAGCCATCCCCGGCGCCTGGGGCGGGAATGCTGGATGGTGGCTCGGCGGCGCTGAGGGCTCAGTCCCCCGGGTTCCGCTTGCCCGTGATGCGCTCCACATCCAGGCGGAGGACGGCCGTGCGGGGACCTTCGTGGACCAGGCTCTTGTCCAGGGCCGCCGTTTCGCCAGGGGCGAAACGTTCGGCAAGGGCCCGCAGGGCCTGTTCGCGTTCGGCGGCCTCGGTCACGAGGCGCACCCGCCCGAACAGGATGGCGCTGGCGTAGCGGGTGGCGAGGTTGGCGGGCCGGACTTCAGCTTCGGAGACGGCGCAGTAGCTGGCGCGGGCTTCGGCGGCGAGGTTGTCCAGCTTGTGGCCGGTGGCGGCGGCGTGGGCGTACACGGTGGAGAGCACGCCCCAGTCGGCCCGTTGGAGGATCCCCCAGGCCTCGGCTTCGGGCACGGCCCGGTCCTTCCGGCGCAGGGGGCGGCTGGGTGCGGTCACGGCTTTTCCTCGAGCTTGGGGCGGGTGGCCATCCAGACGGCCAGGGTCCAGGAAGGCACAGCCTCCACCCAGGGCAGCAGTTCCAGGGCGAGGGTGGGCAGGTAGGCGAGGTGCCAGCCCGTGAGCATCCAGAGGACCGCCATGGTGGCCAGGTCCAGGGGCGCGTTGATCCATGTGCTCAGGCTTGCGGTGACGGGGATGAGACCCACCTGGAGCGCATCCACCCCCAGGGCCACGGCCCAGGCCAAGCGGTGTCGGGTGGTTGTCTTCATGCCTCCAGGATGCCCGGGTCGAAGAGCGGTGGGGCCGGGAATGGCGGTCTTCTCATCCCTTCTGGCGCTCCGCCAGCCACGCCAGGGCCTCCAGCGGCGTCATGCGGTTCAGGTCCAGGGCCCGCAACTCTTCCCTCAGCGGATCGGGCTCCGCCTCGAACATGGGCAGCAGGGGCTGGGCAGGCTCGGCCTTGGCGCGGCCCTTCCGGAGCGCTTCCAGGGGCGGTTCCTGGGTTTCCGACAGGATGCGCTGGGCCCGGGCGATGACGCCCCTGGGGAGGCCCGCCAGCCGGGCCACCTGGATGCCGTAGCTGCGGTCCGCGGGGCCTTCGGCGATGCGGTGCAGGAAGAGGAGCTGGTCCTCCCACTCCTGCACCTCCACGTGGAGGTTGGCCACCCGCGGATCGTCCGCCAGGCGCGTGAGCTCGAAGAAGTGGGTGGCGAAGAGGGTGCGGGGCGCGCCGCCCTTCAGCTCCTTCAGGTGCAGGGCGATGGCCTCCGCCAGGGCCAGGCCGTCACGGGTGGAGGTGCCCCGGCCGATCTCGTCGAGGATCACCAGGCTCGCGGGGGTCACCTGGTTGAGGATCCGCGCCGTTTCCGTCATCTCCACCATGAAGGTGGACTGGCCCTTGGCCAGGAAATCGCTGGCGCCGATGCGGGTGAAGATCCGGTCCACCAGGCCGAAGCGCATGAGGTCCGCGGGCACGAAGCTGCCGGTCTGGGCCAGGACCACCAGCAGGGCCGCCGTGCGGAGGAAGGTGGACTTGCCGCCCATGTTGGGGCCCGTCACCACCGCCATGGCCCGGCCCGGCCGCAGGCCCAGGTCGTTGGGGATGCATTCGCGGCCCAGGCGGGCCTCCAGCATGGGGTGGCGGGCCCCGGCAAGGATCAGCTCCCGCTCCTCGGAGACCTCCGGCCGCACCCAGCCGCTGTGGCGGGCCCGGTGGGCCAGCACCGCCTCCAGAAGGCGCCGGAACTGGGCCTCCTCCAGCCGCTGCTGGTCGCTCTCGGCCGTGAGCAGCCGCTGCTCGAAGGCCATGAGCTTCTCGGTGGTGAAGCGCTCGGCGTTGGCCAGGGTCTGCTTGCGGAGGAAGTGGCCCGGCACCGCCGCCAGATTGGCCTTGGTCACTTCGAAGTAGTAGCCGAAGACCCGGTTGAACTTGATCTTGAGGCTCTGGATGCCGCTGGCTCGGCGCTCCTCCTCCTCCAGCTCCAGCATCACCTGCTTGGCATCCCGGGCCAGGCGCCGCACCGCATCCAGCTCCGGGTCCACCCCTTCGCGGATCACACCGCCCTTCTCCAGATCCAGGGGCGGCGCCTCCGCGAGGCTCCGCTGCAGCTCCGCCAGCAGGTCTGCGCAGGTGGGCGTGCCTTCGGGCCAGAGGCCCAGGTCCGGCGTTTCCTCCAGCCAGGCCCCTTCGTGAATGAGGGGTGGCAGGCCCTGGAGGTGGGCCAGGCCCTCCCGCAGCTGGCCCAGTTCCGGCGGTGTGGCCAGGCCCAGGGCCACACGCCCCAGCAGGCGGTCCAGGTCGGGCACCTGGCCCAGCAGGCGCTGCAGGGGCTCTCGGCGGCGGTCCTCCGTGAGCCAGGCCATCTGGTCCCAGCGGCGCTCCAGGGCCGCCCGGTCGCGGAGGGGCTGGTCCAGCCATGCTTTCAGCAGCCGCGAGCCCATGCGGGTGCGGCAGCGGTCCAGCAGGCCCAGGAGGCTGCCCGCCCGGGAGCCGTCCAGCGTGTTGGCGAAGACCTCCAGGTGGCGCGCGCTGGTGGCATCCAGCAGGGGCCCCGTGGCTCCCAGTTCGAGGGCGATGCCCTGGATGTGGGCGGGGCGGCCCTTCTGGGTGAGCTCCACCTGGTCCAGCAGCGCCCCCAGGGCGCCGATGGCTGCGGGGAAGGGATCCAGGCCCGCGCCCTCCAGGTGGGTCCACCCGAAGAAGGCCAGGATCTGCTGGCGGGCCCGTTCCGCGGCGAAGCGCCAGCCTGGCAGGCGCGTGCGGGCCGCCTCCGGCAGCTCCAGGTCGGGCTCGCCCTCCGCCAGGATCAGCTCCTGGGGCGCCAGCCGCTCCAGGGTGGCCTGGAGGGCCTCGGCGCCTTCGCCGGGGATCACCCGCAGCTGCCCCGAAGCCAGCTGCAGCAGGGCCACGCCCCAGGTCGAGCCGACGCGGTGGATGGCCGCCAGCCAGCGGCCATCGTCATCCAGCCAGGTGCCCGGCGTGATGATGCGCTTGATGGCCCGGGGCAGCAGGCCCTTCACCTCCTCGGGCTTGGCGGTGGGCTCGGCGATGGCTGCCGAGAACCCCGCCGCCAGGAGCTTGGGCAGGTACTGCTCCAGGGCGAAGTGGGGCACCCCGCACATGGGCGATTCGTTCTCCGTGCCCTTGCCCCGGGTGGTGAGGGCGATCTCCAGCACCGGCGCCGCCTTGACCGCGTCTTCGCCCAGCAGCTCGTAGAAATCCCCCATCCGCGTCAGCAGAATCGCGTCCCCCGCCTCGCGCTTGAGGGTGGAAATCTGCTGCATCATCGGGGTGCTCATGGCCGTGGCCCCTTCCCGGTCCTGATTCCCTCCCTGCGGGGGCCCCGCGCCGAAGGCTCCCCCGGAGCCTTCTCTGCGACCCGCATGGTCGGGATCTGCTGCATCATCGGTGTGCTCATGGGGCTCCTGGACCGGGTCTTCCATTAGACCCGAGCCGGGTGGACCTCAGAAGCTCCGGCGGGCGAAGGCGGCGCAGGCGAGGTGGCTGGAGAGGAGCCCCAGGAGGGCCATGGCTGCGAGAGCGGCCGGCACGGTGCGGGCGGGATGGGCCAGGGCCCGGGTGGCGGTTTCCGTCACTGTTTCGATCCCCGCATAGACGCCGGGGCCAAGATGCAGTGCCACGAGGCCCGCCAGCAGGAGGCCCGCGAAGACCGTGAGGCCGTGGGGGCCGAGGCGGAAACGCAGGGGGAGGAACACCAGGAGGGCCAGGATCTCTGCCACCAGGATCAGGGCCAGGTTCCCGAGGACCCCGGCGGGCAGGGAGCCTCCGGTCACCGCCCAACGGGCCGCCAGGGGGAGCGCCAGCCCCAGGAGGGCGGCCAGAAGCCCGGCCACATAGGTGGCGCGCACCAGATCGTTCCGTCGCACGGGCAGGGCCACCAGGAAGGCTTCCGGGCTCTGGAGCACGGCCAGGGCCAGGAGGGTGGCCGAGGTGGCCAGGGCGATGAGCAGGAAGCGCAGTTCCTCGGAATCGCCACCCGGATGCAGGGCCACGAAGAACCACAGCAGGAGGATCGGCAGCAGCCCGATCAGCAGGCGACGGTTGAGGGGCCAGTGGGAAAGCAGCAGGCTCAGCACGGCAGGGTCTCCAGAGGGCGCCCGTGGAAGAAGGCCAGGTCTTCGAGGGTGGGGCGTTCCGATAGCACTGCCTCGGGCGTAGCCAGGGCACGGGCGTCTTCGGCGGGGCAGAGGAGTTCCACACGCCCCTCGCAGCGGCGGCCACCCGCAGCCCGGGCAGCGGCGGGGCTGTCGAGCAGTTCGGGGCCGCCCTTCACCAGGCGCCAGGCGTCCAGCAGGTCATCCTTGGCGCCCGCCAGGATCATGCGGCCGTCCTTCAGGAAGGCCACCTGGTCCGTCACCCGCTCCAGGTCCGACACGATGTGGGTGGAGAAGAGCACGGCTCGGCCTTCGTCCTGGACCACCTCCAGCAGCAGGTCGAGCACATCCCGGCGGGCCAGGGGATCCAGGCCGCTGGTGGGCTCGTCGAGCAGGAGCAGTTCCGCATCGTGGCTCAGGGCCAGGGCCAGCAGGGTCTTCATGCGCTCCCCCTGGCTGAGCTTCTGGAACGTTGTCTTCATGGGCAGTTCGAAGCGCTGGCCCAGGCTGCGGAAACGGGCGGCGTCCCAGCGGGGGTAGAAGGGCTTCACCAGGGTTCCCAGTTCCAGGGGGGTGAGGTGGCGGGGGGGCCCCGGAGGATCCAGCACGAAGCCCATGCGGGCCTTCAGCTCGGGTTCGGCGCCCGTGTAGGTTCGGCCGAACAGGGTCACGGCGCCGCCATCCGCCGGGAGCAGGCCCAGCAGGAGCTTCATCAGGGTGGATTTCCCGGCGCCGTTGGCCCCCACCAGGCCCGTGATGGAACCGGCGGGAACGGCGAAATCCAGGGGGCCCAGGGTGAAGGCGGGGAAGCGTTTGGTCAGTCCCCGGAGATCCAGCAGGTGTGTCATCACAGGCTCCTCCGGCGCAGGGCGGCTTCGGACAGGGGCAGGCAGGCGGCCATGAGCGCCAGCAGGGCCAGGGTGTGCTGCCACGGGTGGGCGGTGGTGTAGTCCATGGTCCAGAGCAGGGCCCGGAACAGGGCGGTGCGGAAGGGCAGGGCGCCTTCGAACTGGCCCAGCATCGTCAGGCCGCCGCCCAGGGCGAAGGCCCCGAGGATCAGCCCCATCCAGCCCCGGCCGCCCCAGCGGAGGGTCACGGGCAGGGGCACCAGGAGCACCATCAGCAGCATCCAGAGCCAGCCCGGAGAAACCAGTTGCCCCAGGCCCTGGAAGACGCCGGGCCCCTGCAGGACCAGGGCGAGCATCCCGTGGAGCAGGGCCACGCCCAGGGCGCCCAGGAGACCTTCCACCACCCGCAGGCCCACGATCTGGCGCGGCGTGACGGGCAGGACGTGGAGTTCCCGGAGGGTGCCGTGGTGTTCTTCCCGCAGGTGCAGGGCGTGGGGCTGGAGCAGCACCACGCCGAGGCTCAGCACCAGGAACACGATGGGTGGTTCGCCGGTCCAGAAGGCCGCCAGGCCTCCCAGCAGGGCCACCACTGCAGGCAGGACGAAAGCGACTTTGTGGAGCTTGAGGTCGCGGCGCAGCAGGTCACGCATGGGCCTTCCTCCCCAGCAGTACGAGGAGGTCTTCCAGGCTGGGGCGTTCCACCAGCGCCTGCTCCCCGAAATGGGCCCGGGTTCCGGGCAGGTTGTCCGTGAGGGCCTCGAAGCCGTGGGGCGTTTCCCGCAGGCCCTTGAAGGCCCTGCGCACGGGCTCGTCCAGGAGGTCCAGCCCGCCCTTCACCACGCCCCAGCGGCCCTTGATGGCCTCCTGGGTGTCCGACAGCACCACCTGGCCGTCCCGCACGAAGGTCACGAAATCCGCGCGGTCCTCCAGGTCCGACGTGATGTGGGTGCTGAAGAGGATGGCGCGGCGCTCATCCAGGGCTTCGGAAAACCGCTGGAGCAGCTCCCGGCGGAAGACCGGGTCCAGGCCCGTGGTGGGCTCGTCCAGCACCAGCAGGTCCCAGTCCTGGGCCAGGGCGAGGGTCAGGGCGAACCGGGTGCGCTGCCCCAGGGAAAGCTCCTGGGCCTTCCGGCGGGGATCCAGGCCGAAGTCCGCCATCAGGCCCTTCCAGCGGGTTTCATCGAACCCCGGGTAGAAGGGCGCGTGGGCCTCCTTGAGCGTGGCGAGCCGGGCGCCGGGCTGGAAGGCGGGGGTATCGGGCACGAAGGCGATGCGTCGGCGCAGTTCCGCGCCGTGCTGGGCCAGATCGCGCCCCTGGAAGGTGAGGGTTCCGGCATCCAGCCGGACCAGGCCCAGGATGGCCTTGAGCAGCGTGGTCTTGCCGGCGCCGTTGGGCCCCAGCAGGCCCATCAGGCTCCCTGGGGGCAGGTCCAGGCTGGCCTCCTGCAAGGTGAAGGCGCGGTAGCGCTTGGTGAGTCCGCGCAGGCGGAGAAGGGGCTCAGGCATGGTCCGGCTCCAGCAGCAGGTCGAGCATCTGTTTCAGGTCCTCGGCGGACAGCCCCGCGGCCTCGGCCTCCCTCACGGCCTCCCGAAGGCGGGCTTCCACGGCGGCGATGCGCTTTTCCTGCAGGAAATCGAGGTTGGGCGAGGCCACGAAGGTGCCCTTGCCCGCCACGGTGTCGATGAGGCCTTCGCGCTCCAGCTCGTCATACGCCCGCTTGGTGGTGATGACGCTGATCTGGAGGTTCTGGGCCAGCTTGCGGATGGAGGGCAGCGCCTGGCCCTCCTTCAGGTCGCCCGAAAGGATCTGGGCCCGCACCTGCCGCAGGATCTGCTCGTAGATGGGGTCGGGAGAGGCGTTGGAAAGGAGGATGCGCACGGTGGGCCTACTGTGTATATCGAATATATACGGTAGGCCCAACTGCCGGTCAAGGGGTCTTCACACCTTTCATGCGGGCCATGAGGAACAGCACCGAAGCGGCCCGTCCGGCCACCAGGGCGCAGGCAGCGGCGGTGGCACCCACCACGCCGAAGGCTCGGGTGAGCAGCAGCAGCACGGCGGCGATGCCCGCCACCTCCAGGGCCGTGGCCCAGGAGATGAGTTGGGTGGTGCGGGCCACCACGAGGCGCGAGCGTTGGTAGCCCGCAGCCACCGTGAGGGCGGGCTGCAGGGCCAGGATGGCCACGGGCAGCGCCGCGAAGGCCGCCAGAGCGGGCGTGAGGCCCGAAACGCCCCGGAACCACACGGCGGAGAGGGGCGTGAAGGCCACGAGCATCAGCAGCAGGGAGGCTCCGGTCGCCAGGGTGGTGGCGAAGCGCCGGATGGCCTTGCGGGCCCGGTCCCCGGCCTCCAGCAGCGGGATGGCCACTTCCTGGAGGGTCAGGCCCCCGGTGTTGAAGATGAACACGAAGCCGTTCACCACGGGCATCACGGCCAGGCTTTCCAGCGGCATCCGCGCGTGGCCCAGGAAGAAGGACACCAGCGGATTCACGCCCAGGGCCAGCACGGAGGTGAGGGCCAGGGGGATGTAGAACCGGGCGATGGCCCGGTAGCCCAGGACCGGCTGGTCCGGAGTCGGTTCCTGGCGGCGCAGGTCCGCCAGACAGCCGGAGGCCCAGAGTCGGGCCGCGACGGCTTCCAGCGATACGCCCAGGGACAGGGCGGCGCAGCCCACCCAGGCGCCGGGCCAGTCGGTGGCCTGGGCCAGCAGCAGGGCGCTGCCCCCCATGGTGGCCAGCCGCACGGTGGTGCAGTAGGCCACCCGGCGGGTCTGGCCCGCTCGGATCATCAGGCCCTGGTAGAAGCGGCGGAAGCCGATGGCCGCGGGCCAGGGCAGCAGCAGGGCCAGGGCCACGCGGCTGCGGGCCACCACCGCCTCCGGCAGGTCCATGAGGCCCCGGGCCAGGGCCGTGAAGACCACGGGCAGCACGCACAGCAGCAGCGCCGCCGTGATGAGCCCGTTGAGGGCGAGGGTGAAGCGGAAGAGCCGCCGCAGGCTCTCACGATCCTTCACCAGGGCCGTGGCGGCGCTCATGATCAGGATGATGGGACTCTCGAAGAGCATCCCCAGCGGAAAGGCCACGCCATACGCCGCCAGATTGAGGGTGGGATCCGCCATCCGCGCGATGACCGCCGCGATGAAGGGCCCCTCGATGGCCATGAGCAGCCAGGCCGCCTCCAGCGGCATCCAGGCTTTCAGGATGTCGCCGCGCCTCATGCCGCCCCCTGGAAAAGATCCGTTTCAAGCATAGCAAGACGAGGTTTGTGGGGCGGGTTCAGAGCGCCTAACAAAACTCCCGAGGAGCCGCGACGATGTCAAACCGC
>MWBB01000062.1 GCA_002068835.1 Acidobacteria bacterium ADurb.Bin340
CTTCAAGACGGTGTCATTGACCTCCCAGGACTCCAACCTTCGGTGGTATCCGGCCCTCACGATGGCCTCGAATTCCGCGATGGGCAGGGGGCGCACGGCCCGCCCGAAAGCACCCTTGTTCGTGCTGCCATCCGCCTTCTGAAGGGCGGATTCCCAGTAGCTCCCGTGGCCCTGGAACCCCACGGGATGATCGAATTCCAGGTACCCATCCAGGTAGGCGTAGGAGTGGTCCTGGAGGTTCGGATCGGCCTCGATCCGCAGCACGCGGGCCATGGCGAAGTAGGCCTGGCGGCCGCCTCCATGGCTTCGCCTGGGCTCGTAGTAGACGATCCAGTCGCCAACCGCTGCCTGGACCTGGTTCAGGTAGGTCCTGGGGAAGTGGTAGCGGAATTCGGGGAGGTCGTCGTAGATCGATCCCACCGAGGTTGTCAGCACCGCATGGGCCATGGGCGCCAGGCTACCAGGTGGCGGGCCAACTTGGAGCGGACCGTCAGCGGGCCTGTCGTGCCCCCATCCAGCGCAGGACCTGAGCCAGCAGGAGGTTCAGGACGAGGCAGACCAGGCCCACGGCAAGCGCGATCAGGAGCACGCCGGGGAGGTTGAGGCCCATGCGGGGTGCCGCGGGCGTCTTGAAGGTCTGCAGGACCAGGAAGGTCCCGGCCAGCCAGAGGAGTTCCAGGGCTGTGGTCAGCGCGGAAAACCTCAGCAGGCAGTGCCAGCGTTCGCGAGCCGAGGCTTCCTGCCGACGCGCCAAGGCGCGCCCCAGGAAGGGTGCGAGAAGCATCGCCGGCGCGAACACCACCAGGATTCCAAGGATTTCCATCCAGGAAACGGCCCCGCTCCCCAGGCCGGGGAACAGGCTCAGGGAAAGGACCAGGCCCCCGTAGGCCGCCCCGAACAGCCCTCCGCCGGCAGCCTGGGGAAGGTTCTTCCCGGCGGGGTTCTTCGCATCCATCGGTATCTGGGGGGTCATGCGGGATCCCCGGTTTCGGCGGGCTCCTCGTCCAACAGGGCGAAGCCCGCCTCTGCGATCTGAGCGTATTCCTCGCCCGTGAGCTCGACCCGCTCCAGGGGCTTGTGGCCCGCCTTCGCGAGATCCATGTCCGTGGAAACGCCGCGGACTTTCAGGCCGTAGTAGAGGGAAACGAAGAAGGATCCGAGCAGCGGCACGATGGAAAGGCCCAGCAGGGACGCCAGCACGCCCCGCTGCGGGGTGGAAGCCAGCCAGGCGAAGCCGAGGCTCATCAGGGCCCCGAAGATCGGCGCGGTGATGGCGTTGTCCCGGGCCTGCCCTTTGAGGGCTGCCACCAGGGCCGCGGAAAGACGGTGGCACGCGGGGCAGGCCACCGGATCCTGGTTGGACTTGATCAGCTTCTCCATGCCCTCCAGGGCCTCGTTCCGGGCCCGTTCCCGGGCGCCCTCCGGGTTCAGCCAGAGGGGGCTGCGGCCCGTGCCTTCGGCCTTCAGGTCCGCCACGTGGCCATAGGTGTGGCCGCAGTGTTCGCAGCGGTGGGGGATCAGCACCCGGGCCTGAAGGGAGGCGATCTGCTTCGAACCGGCAGGGATGATCATGGTTGGATCCTGTGGAAGGCCCCCCCATTCTGCACCACCTCCCGCTGGTACCCTGCTGTCATGGGGCTTGAGCTGCTGGCGCCGGCGAAGAATGCGGATCAGGGGATCCTTGCGCTGCGGTGCGGGGCGGATGCGGTCTACATGGGAGGTTCGCGCTTCGGGGCACGGCAGGCGGTGGGCTGCGGGACGGAGGCCTTCGAGCGGGTGGCTTCGGAGGCGCGGCTCTGGGGGGCGAAGGTCTTCGCCACCCTCAACACGGTGGTGTTCGACCATGAACTGGAGGCGGCCCGGCGCCAGGCCTGGGAGCTGTACGAGGCGGGGGTGGATGCCTTCATCGTGCAGGACATGGCCTTCCTGGAGCTGGACCTGCCCCCCCTGCCCCTCCACGCCAGCACCCAGGCGGCCTGCGATGAGCCAGAGAAGGTGGCCTTCCTCGCCCGGGCGGGCTTCTCCCGGGCGATCCTGGCCCGGGAGCTGAGCCTGCAGGACATCCGCGCCGTGCGGGCCGCCACGGACCTGGAACTGGAGGCCTTCGTCTTCGGGGCGCTCTGCGTGGGGGAGAGCGGGCGCTGCTACCTGAGCGGCTCCATCTGCGGGCGCAGCGGCAACCGGGGCGAATGCGCCCAGCCCTGCCGTGCGCCCTGGAACCTGGTGGATGCGACGGGCCGGGTGCTGGTGCGGGAGCAGCACCTCCTGAGCATCCGCGACCTGGACCTCTCCGATCACCTGGAGGCCCTGGCGGATGCGGGCGTGGTGAGCTTCAAGATCGAAGGCCGCCTGAAGGATGCGGACTACGTGAAGAACGTGGTGAGCCACCTGCGGCGGAAGCTGGATGCCCTGCTGGCGCGGCGCCCGGAGCTGGGGCGGGCCTCCCTGGGGACGGTGCGCCAGGGCTTCGAGCCCGATCCCCGCAAGACCTTCAACCGCGGCCTTTCCACCTACCGCCTGGAGGGTTCCCGCCAGGTCATGGGCACGCCGGAAGCAGCCCATCATCTGGGCGAAGCCGTGGGCACCGTGCGGTCGGTGCAGGCGGATCGCGTGGTGCTGGAGGCCCCGGCGCCGCTGAATCCGGGTGATGGGCTGGCCTTCGTGAACGGCACGGAGGTGTGCGGCACCGTGGTGAACGCCGTGGAAGGCGCCCAGGTTTTCGTGCAGGAACCCCGGGGCCTGAAGCCCGGCACGCGCCTGCACCGCAACCTCGACCACCGCTGGATCAAGGCCCTTCGCGCCGCCAAGGTGGAGCGCAGGATCCCCGTAGCCGCCACCCTGACCCTCACGGACGACGCGGCCACCCTGCGCCTGGAGGATCCCGCAGGCCTCGCGGCGGAGGCCCGCGCCGAGGGGCGCTTCGAGGCCCCCCGGGATGCGGAGGTCGCCCGCACGGCCATCCAGGAAGCCCTGGCCCGTCTGGGCAATACGCCCTTCGAGCTGGCGACGCTTGCCCTTCCGGAGGTGCGCTTCGTGCCCCTGAAGGTGCTCAACGGCCTCCGGCGCGAGGCCGCCGAAGCGCTGGAGGCCTTGCGACGGTCGCCCCGCCTCCGGGAAGGGCGCCGCCCCCCCGCGCCGGAGCTCGGGCCGCTGCCCCAAGCGGACCTCGACTTCACCTGGAACGTGGCCAACGCCGCGGCCCGAAGCTTCTACGAACGGGCCGGCGCCCAGGTGCTGGAGCCCGCGGCGGAACTGCAGCCGAGCCTCCAGGATCGCGTGGTGATGACCACGCGGCACTGCGTGGCCTTCGAACTGGGCTGGTGCGCCCTCCATCCGAACCCCGAACCCTGGCGGCGCCTGGCACGGCCCGAGGGCCCGCTCTACCTGGAGAACGGCCCCACGCGCCTGGAATGCCGCTTCGACTGCGCCCGCTGCCGCATGGAGCTGGTGCTGCGGAAGGCGGCGCCGTGAACGCGGCTGCCTGGGAGGTCATCGTCCTGGGCGGCGGCCCCGCGGGGCTGCTGGCTGCGGGCCGGGCCGCCCAGTGCGGCGCCCGCACCCTGCTGCTCGAAAAGATGGAGAAGCCCGCCCGCAAGCTGCGCATCACGGGGAAGGGCCGTTGCAACCTCACGAACCTGCGCCCCCTGGAGGCCCATCTGGCGGAGATCCACCCCGAGCCCCGCTTCCTGCGCTCGGCCTTCCAGGCCTTCTTCAACCAGGATCTGATCGACCTGCTGGAGGCCCAGGGCGTGCCCACGGTGGTGGAGCGGGGCGACCGCGTGTTCCCCGCCAGCGGCCGGGCCTGGGACGCGGCAGAGGCCCTGGTGGCCTGGGCCAAGGCCCAGGGCGCCGTGATCCGCGTGAAGGCCCCGGTGGAAGCCCTGGAGGTGGTGGAAGGCCGCATCGCCGGGGTGCGCCTGGCCAGCGGAGAACGGCTGGAGGCCAAGGCTCTGGTGGTGGCCACGGGGGGCTGCTCCTACCCGGCCACGGGCTCCACCGGCGACGGCTTCCGCTTCGCCGAAGCGACAGGTCATCGCGTCACAGCCCTGCGGCCCTCCCTCGTGGGCCTCGCCACCCGCCCAGCCCTGGCCGCGGCTGCGGGCCTGAAGCTGCGGAACGTGGCCCTCACCCTCTGGATCGAAGGAAAGAAGAAGGCCACGGAATTCGGCGAGGCCGAGTTCACGGCCCAAGGGCTCAGCGGCCCCATCGCGCTGCGCCTCAGCCGCGCCGTGGTCGAATCCCTGGCCGCGGGGCAGACGGTCGAACTGACCCTGGACCTGAAGCCCGCGCTGGAGGCCGCCACCCTGGAGGCCCGCCTGGACCGGGAAGCGGCCACCCGCCGCACCGTGGGGGAGCAGCTGCGGGGCCTGCTGCCCGCGCCGCTGGTGCCCGTCTACGGCCAGCGGCTGGACCTGCCCCTGGGCGCCCCAGCGGTCCGCCTCCAGGGCGCGCCGCGCCGCAGGCTGCTGGCCCTCCTCAAGGCCCTGCCCTTCACCGTCACGGGCCACGGCGGCTGGGAGGAAGCCATCGTCACCGCCGGCGGGATCGCCCTGGCCGACCTGGATCCCCGCACCCTCGCCTCTCGAAGGATCCTGGGCCTCCACTTCGCGGGCGAAGTGCTGGACCTCGACGCCAACACCGGCGGCTACAACCTCCAGATCGCCTGCTCCACCGGCTGGCTCGCCGGGCAATCCGCCGCGGAATGGGTTCAAGAAGGGTCACCACGGAGGCACGGAGAACACGGAGAAAAGATGGAGAAAAGAAAGATATAAAAACAGGATGGCAGGATAAGGAACAAATTTATCCTGTCCATCCTGCCACCCTGTTTTAAAATTGTTTTAAATTTTAATTATTTAATCTTTTCTCCGTGATCTCCGTGTCTCCGTGGTGAATTGTTTTTTATTTTAGACTTTTTTTGGTCCAGGCGAGGATGAGGCTGAAGAGGTCTTTCAGGCCCTGTTCGGGCAGGGGGCCGGGGTTGGCGGCGGCGAGGCGATCCAGCAGGCGGCGTTCCTGATCGGGATCGTGGAAGGGCAGGCCCCGGGCCTCCTTGTGGGCCTTGAGGGCGCGCACGGCCTCGATGCGGGCGTTCACGGCCTCCAGGATCCGCAGGTCCAGGGCGGCGATCTCGGCCCGCCGCGCCTCCAGGATCGGGTCATCGCTCACGGGAGCCTCCAGGAGGCCCATTCTCGCCCGGTGTGGCGCGGATCACATCGTTTCGTATTTTTCCGAAATTTCAATCTAGACTCCGACCCAGGAGGCCCCGGTGCCCGATCGATCCCTCAAGACGGTGGTGGAGCAGTTGAAGGCCGTGGCACATCCCCTGCGGCTGCGGGTGCTGGGCCTGCTGGCAGGCGGCGAACTGTGCGTCTGCCAGGTGGCCGAGGTGCTGCAGGTGCCGGCCTCCTCCGTGTCCGAAGCCCTGAGGGAACTTCGCCGGGCGGGCTTCGTGGTGGAGCGCAAGGAGGGCCGCTGGGTGCATGTGTCCCTGGCGCCGAGCCAGACACCGCTGGTCGAGGCCCTGACGCTGGCCGCGGCGGAGCTGCCCGAGGTGGCCGAGGACCGCTCCCGCGTCCCGGCAGTGCGCGGCCTCGGAGTGCCTGCCGTCTGCCAGAAACAACAGCCTTAACCCACAGGAGACCCCATGCGTCCCTCCCCGTTGTTCCTCGCCTTCGCCGCCGTTTCCACTCTCCAGGCCCAGGTCACGGTGCCGGCCCTGGATCCTGGAGGCCTGGCCGCCACGCTGAAATCCCGCACATGGGTGATCATCGAATTCGGCGGCCCCAGCTGTGTGCCCTGCGTCCGCATGCAGCCCATCCTGGGGGAACTCCAGGCCCACTTCGGCACCCGCGCCCTGGTGCGGAACTTCTACGTCACCCAGCACCCGGCGGAGGCACGGGCCCACAAGGTGATGGCCATGCCCACGCAGGTGGTCTTCGATCCCAGCGGCAAGGAGGTGGCCCGGCACATCGGGTTCTGGCCCAAGGCGGACTTCCTGGAAGCCCTCGGCAAGGCGGGCCTGAAATGACCGAGTGGCTGCAGCAGCTCGCGGATACGATGGCCCAGGCCTCGGCGGCCAAGCAGGTGGGCCTCGTGTTCCTGGGCGGACTGCTCACCTCCGCCAACCCCTGCGTGCTGGTGGCCGCGCCCCTGGTGGTGGGCTTCACGGGAGGCACGAAGGAGGGCCGCCACCATCCCATGCTGCTCTCCGCGGTCTTCGTGCTGGGACTGGCCGCGGCCTTCACGGCCCTGGGCCTGATCGCGGCGGTCACCGGCTCCCTGCTGGGGGACATCGGCTGGGGCTGGAAGGCCCTGCTGGGGCTCATCCTCCTCGGGATGGGCCTGCACCTGCTCGGGGCCTTCAGCCTGCCCACGCCCTCCCACGGGGTGCTGGCCCGCTTCCACGGCGCCGGACTGCTGGGTGCCTTCGCCCTGGGGGCCCTCACGGGCACCCTGTCGGCTCCCTGCGCCACCCCGGCCCTGGCGGCGGTGCTCACCCTGGTGGCCCTCCAGAAGCAGGTGCTCTGGGGCGGGGTGCTGCTCTTCGTGTATGCCCTGGGCCATGTGCTGCTGCTCTTCCTGGCCGGGGCCTCCTCGGGCTGGGCCAGTCGCTACGCGGAAAGCCGCTTCTCCAAGGCCCTGGCCCGCTGGCTGCCCCGGATCATGGGCGGGCTCCTGGTGGCCTGCGCGGCCTATGTTCTGTGGCTGGCCTGGCAGGGGCGGGGTTGAGATGAAACCCCTGCTCCTCGGCGTGGCCCCGGCCTTCATCGCCCTGACCTGTGCGCCCCTGAGGCACCCCCACGTGGTAACCCCCGAGGCGCCCTGCTGGTGCCCATCCAGGCCCGGGATGGGGAGGATCGCCTGATGGACTTCCTCACGGGTCCCGAAGGCGATCTGGCCCAGCGTCTGAAGGACGCCGGATCCCAACGTCTTCATGTCTTCCGCGATGGCCTCCCCGCTTGGGCGCGGGCGGGCCATCCCACCACCACCGAGGTGCCCTGATGTCCTGCGGATGCTCGTCCTCGAATGGCCGGCTGCTCTACGCCTGCTCCGGCGCGGCCAACACCGGCGCCCTGGCGGATCAGGTGGCCCGGCGGCTCACCCTGCTAGGCGAAGGCCGCATGACCTGCCTGGCCGGAGTGGGCGCGGCGCTGGACGGTTTCATGAAGGCAGCGGTCCACGCGCCCGAGAACCTCGTGATCGATGGCTGCCCCACGGCCTGCGGGCGGAAGACCTTCGAACGCTACGGGCTGCCCTGCACGGCGGTGGTCCTGACCGAACACGGCGTGGTGAAGGGCGAAACCCTCATCACGCCCGAGGTGGTCGAGCGGGTGACCGAAGCGGTGCGCCTCGCCCATCCCGGAAGCTGCAATCGCTAAGGAGCCTCCATGGCTGCGGACTGGAAAACGGAACTCAAACCCTTGGCCCTCATCGCAGCGGTCTTCGCGGCGGCCTATGTGCTGCCCGTGGATCTGCCCCGCTTCCAGAACGGCATGATGGAGGGCTTCCACCTGGTGAAGTGGTACGCCCGGGAGCACATGGCCCTCTGCGTGGTGCCCGCCCTCTTCATCGCCGGTGCCATCGGCGTGTTCGTGAGCCAGGCCTCCGTGATGCGCTACCTGGGCGCCGGCGCCAAGCGCTGGGTCGCCTACGGGGTGGCCTCCGTCTCCGGCAGTGTGCTGGCGGTGTGCTCCTGCACGGTGCTGCCCCTCTTCGCCGGCATCTACAAGCGCGGCGCGGGCCTGGGCCCTGCGGCGGCCTTCCTCTACGCGGGCCCCGCCATCAACGTGCTGGCCATCATCCTTTCGGCCCGCATCCTGGGTCTGGAACTGGGCGTGGCGCGGGTGGTGGGAGCCGTGGGCTTCAGCATCCTCCTGGGCCTGCTCATGCACCTCTTCTTCCGGAAGGAGGAGGCCCAGCGCACCGAGGCGGCCCTGGCGGAGCCCGAAGCCCCCGAAGGCCGTCCCCTCCACCAGACCCTGAGCTTCTTCGGCGCCATGATCGCCGTGCTGATCTTCGCCAACTGGGCGCCTTCGAAGAACGCCGTGGGCTGGTGGGAGGCCATCTTCCAGGCCAAGTGGTACCTCACCTCGGCCTTCGGCCTGCTCTTCGCCCTGGTGCTGGTGCGCTGGTACGGCCTGGCCCTCTGGAAGCTGGCCCTGCTGGGGGGAGGCGTGCTGGCGCTGGCCCTGACACGCCCCGAGGTGCCCGATCTGGCCTTCAGCCTGGGCACCCTGGGCCTCGGCTTCATCGCCTCGCGCAGCCAGGGTGAAGTGGGTGAGTGGTTCGACCAGACCTGGGGCTTCGCCAAGCAGATCGTGCCCCTGCTCCTGGGAGGCGTTTTCGTGGCGGGCATCTGCCTGGGGCGCCCGGGTCAGGAGGGCCTGATCCCCAACGCCTGGATCGCCCACCTCGTGGGGGGCAACAGCCTGGCTGCCAACTTCATTTCCGCCCTGTCCGGGGCCTTCATGTACTTCGCCACCCTCACCGAGATCCCCATCCTCCAGGGCCTCATGGGCTCGGGCATGGGCAAGGGTCCCGCCCTGGCCCTGCTTCTGGCGGGCCCCGCCCTGAGCCTGCCCAGCATGCTGGTGCTCAACAGCATCCTGGGCCCCAGGAAGACCGCCGTGTTCGTTGCCCTGGTGGTGATCCTCGCCACCCTCACCGGCTGGCTGTTCGGGCTGCTGTTCGCCTGATCGCCCTTTCCCTCTCAAGGAGATCCCATGAAGAAGCTGCAGATCCTCGGCACCGGCTGCCCCAAGTGCAAAAAGCTGGCGGAACTGACCGAGCAGGCCGCCCAGGAGCTGGGCCTGCCCTACGAACTGGTGAAGGTCACCCGCATCAACGACATCACCGCCTTCGGCGTGATGATCACCCCGGCCCTGGCCGTGGATGGCGCCGTGAAGGTTTCCGGGAAGGTGCCCAGCGTCGAGGAGATCAAGCGGCTGATCGGCTGATCAGTCCTTCGGTGGCGCCGGTTTCGCCCCGAAGCGATCGGCGCGGGTGTGGAAGTCGTCGGTCAGGACACGGCGGGGCCGGGCGGGATCAGCTTCCACCGCGGCGGCCCGGGCCTGGGCGCGGCGGAGGCGACGAATGCCCCAGAGGGCTCCAAGCAGCAGGGGCAGCGGGTATTCCAGCAGCAGGCGCAGCGGGGTGAGATGGAAGACCTCGGGCCGCAGGGGGCTCACGAAGTAGTTGTCGAGCACCCAGATCTCGTCCTCCCGCCGCAGGGCCTTGGCTTCGGCCTTGAGCATCCGGACCTCCTGGACCCGCCCCCCGCGGCGAAGTACCACCGGGTCCGTAAAGACGCTTTCGGGATCGCGATCCTTGTCCACCACCATGGCCCGGCCCATGCCCGGGCGCTGCCAATGGCCCACCGGGGCCATGACCACCAGGAAGGCCTGCACCGCCATCAGCCACGCCACTGCGGCCACCAGGAGCCACAGGGCCGCCAGGCCGATCCATCGCCAGGTTCGGGGGGTCAGGGACATGGCGCCTCCGGCGGTCCAGGGTAGCCGGAGAAACACCGAAGGCTCGGTATCCTTGGAGCGAGGACCGACCATGACCCGCTTTGCATCCCTTGCCGCCCTGCTCCTCGCGCTGCTGGCCTTCGGCTGCCAGCCTCCAGCCCCGCTCCCCCCACCGCCGCCGCCGGTACCCCAGGGCCCGCCGCCCACACCCAGAATCGCGCTGGTGCTGGGAGGAGGCGCGGCCCGCGGATTCGCCCACATCGGCGTGATCCGGGCCCTGGAGCAGGAGAAGATCCCCGTGGACCTGGTGGTGGGCACCAGCGTGGGCAGCCTCATTGGGGCCATCTACGCCGCCGACCGCAACAGCTTCGAACTGGAGTGGACGGCGTTCCAGCTGGAGAAGGAGGATCTCTTCGACTTCGGCGTGCTCAACGCCGTCACGGGCATGGGCTTCGCCAAGGGCGACAAGCTGGAAGCCTGGGTGCAGAAGCACATCAAGACCCAGGACATCGAGAAGCTCAAGCTGCCCTTCGCGGCCGTGGCCACCGACCTCAACTGGGGCTACAAGGTGGTGCTGGACCGGGGCTCCGTGGCCAAGGCCGTGCGGGCCAGTTCCGCCATTCCCGGCGTGTTCCAGCCCGTGGCCCACCAGGGGAAGATCCTGGTGGATGGCGGCGTGGTGGACAACATCCCCATTTCCGTGGCCCGGGCCAAGGGCGCCGATCTGGTGATCGCCGTAGACATCAGCGCGAACCTGGGCAACCCCAACATCACCAACCTGCTGGGCGTGAGCCTGCAGGCCACCAACATCATGTTCGCCCTCAATGTGGAACGGTCCAAGAAGGATGCGGATGTGCTCATCGCGCCCCAGGGCATCGGGGATGTGGGCACGCTGGACTTCACCCAGAAGAAGCGCTGCATGGTGGCGGGCATGCAGGCGGGCCAGCAGGCGGTGCCTGCCATCCGCAAGGCGATCCAGGCGTGGACGGCCGCCCGCGTGGCTGCGGCCGCTCCGGCCCCCGCGCCCACCCGTTGAGGCATCCATGACGAAACTCGCGGTCATCGCCCTGGACGGCCCCAGCGGGGTCGGCAAATCCACCACCGCCAAGCGGCTGGCCCAGGCCCTGGGCTGGTCCTACCTCGATACGGGCGGCATGTACCGCACCGCCGCCCTGGCCCTGAAGCGGGCAGGCTTGGCGCCGGAGGATCCCGCCGCCGCCAGCTTCCTGGCCCAGCGACGCATCCAGCAGACGGGCACGGCCTTCTTCCTCGACGGGGAAGACGTATCCGGAGCCATCCGCACCCCCGAACTGAGCACCCTGACGTCCGCCGTGGCCACCCATCCCGCCATCCGGGATGTCCTGGTGGCCCAACAGCGAAGCATCGGCGCCGAAGGTGGCTGGGTGGTGGATGGCCGGGACATCGGCAGCGTGGTCTTCCCCGATGCCTGCTGCAAGGTCTTCCTCACCGCCAGCGCCGAGGCGCGCGCCCAGCGCCGCTGTCTGGAACTCCAGGCCGCCGGGCGGGACGCGCGCTTCGAAGACATCCTGGAGGATCAGCGGGCCCGGGATCTTCAGGACAGCACCCGCGCCGTGGCGCCCCTGCGCAAGGCCGAGGGCGCGGTGGAGGTGGATTCCAGCCATCTGAGCCTGGAGGAGGTGGTGACGCGGATCCTCGCGCTCCACCGCGCCCACGCTACCGCCTGAACCTCGCCAGCAGGGCCGCCCGATCCGCCGCCGTCAGCTCGGGCGTGTCCGTCCGCATGTGGCTGTGCATCACCGCATCCGGCTCGGGCAGGTGCTCCAGACCCAGCGCATGCCCCAGTTCATGGGCCAGCACCCGCACCAGATCATCGCGCCCATTGGCCTGGTAGATGGTGATGCTGCGCCGCCCCCCCTCCTGGCGATAGAGGCCTTTGCAGAAGCTCTCGCCCAGATCGGATTCCACGCCTTGCAGGGAAGCCAGGCGGGCGTTGTGGGCCGCCGCCTGCTGGTTGAGCAGCTCGATGAGGCCGTTGAGGGCATCGTTGTGATCCTTCAGCGCCGCCTGGCGGTTCCTCAGGTCCCCCCGACTGCGGTCCAGCTCGATCCGGGTGCGTTCCAGGCGCTGCACCGCTTCAGGCGATACGCCTCCCGTCCGCCGGGCCTCCGCCACCTCCGCATTGAAGCGGACCGCATCCCGATGGTGGGCGTCCAGGTCCCGCTCCAGGGCCTCCCGCTCCGCCACGAACTCCGTCCGAAGTCCCTCCACCCGGTCCCTGAGGGCTTCGTACGATGCCCGGCTGCCATCCAGCCGGAGGCCTTCGGTCTTCAGACGGTCCACCGCCTCCTGCCGATGGTCGTACACCAGGTTCACCCGCAGAACCCCTTTGGGATCCCGGCGCAGCAGCACCCGACCCGCCGCGTCGTTCCAGAGCCCTGCGGCCTCGTCCAGCGCCTCTCCGAAGGCGGCCCGGTCCCAGGCGTGCTGGCCGTGGACGATGCCCACCTGGTAGGTGATCGGATGTCGGCGCAGCCGCTCGCGCCACCACAGCGCCCCCGCCACCAGGACACCGCCCAGCATCACCAACCCGAGGATGCGACGTCCCGAGGTGCTCATGGCGGAAAGCATACGGCAACCTTACGCATCCCTTGCCTCGCCAAGAGGGCCGAACCGACGGCGGGTGGCCTGCAGGCAAAGGACCACGACTGCCAACTTTTCAAGATTGTGGTGTTCAAAGGAAACGCGGTCCGCACTGCCAGCAACAAGGGTGGCGCGGACTCCACAGCCAAGTGTTGGTCGCAATGAGGGCCCAGACCATGCGCAGGCTGCAGACGCATTGCCAAGCCGGTCTCACCCTGGTGGAGGTGATGGTCGTGCTGGCCGTGCTCGGTGT
>MWBB01000063.1 GCA_002068835.1 Acidobacteria bacterium ADurb.Bin340
TCTGGGTGCCCCAGGCCCCTGCGAAGGCGCCTGAAGGCGTGGCCGCAGCCAGTGCACAGGCCAGGATGGGAGCCATGAGCAACGCGCGGTGCATGGGACCTCCAGGAGATACCCTCCCATCGGCCACCTTCCGCTTCCTCTTGGGTTCTGGGCGGGGCATCTCCGTACAGTGAACCGCCCCCGAGGCAGGGGCGGTTCGTGTGGGATGGTTTGGCGGGGTTGTTTGGGTGGGTCTGTCGTTTGCGGGAGCGGCCTGTGGCCGCTGGATGATGAGGTGAGACTGAAGGTGGCGGGAAGTCCCCGAAGGGACACCTCAGCCTCAAGTCTAGGACCCGGCCCCGCCCCTCACAAGGCTTCAGGCAGCGCGAAGCGGGCGGGTTCCTGGGGGCCCGGGGCCCAGCGGTCGAAGGCGAGGCGGGTCTCCTGGCCGGAGGAATCCCGCAGGGTGAGGCCGGGAACGAGCCGCGCGCCATTCACGATGACGGGAGCCTCGAACCGCACGGTGCGGGCCTGCTTGCCGGAGGGCAGGAAAAAGGCCCCGGCCAGGGGACGGCCATCCTGCGCCACCCAGAGGTGGGCCGTGCGCCAGGAGAGGGCCGGCCTCCGGGCCCGGAGTTCCAGGCGGGTGGCGGCTTGGCCTTCCCAGGCATCGGGCGTGGCAGCTTCCACCGCGTAGTCCTCCGCAAAGCGGGTGCGGGCCAGGTCCCCCCCGGAAGCGGGGCCCAGGAGCCGCTGCTGGGGCGTAACGGGCACCGGGCGGCGGCTGCCGGGGAGGAGCAGCCACATGCGGTCCCCCAGGACCAGTACGCTGCGCCCCTGCTCCCGCTTGGAGAGGCCCTCCACCCGGGCATCGCCGTTCTCCCGGACCTGCACGCGCCAACGCTGGGTGGCCCGACCATCGGCCAGGGTCACGTCCACCGCGTAGGCGGGCCAGGGATGGCGCAGGCGGTCCACCTGGGCCAGCAGGGCGCTGCCGTCCTGTGCCTGGAGAAGCGCAGGCGACAGGAGCAGGAATGCGCTACGCGCGGCCGTAGACATCTTCCAGGCGCTCGATGTCGGATTCGTCGAAGGTGCCCAGGCTGATCTCCATCACCCGCACAGGGTGGGGGCAGCGGGCTTCGCAGCTCAGGCGGTGGGTGCAGCCCGCAGGCAGCCACACTTCGGCGCCCCGGTCCGGCGTGAGCACCTGGCCATCCCGCTCGATGACCACGCCTTCATCCAGCGCCACCCACAGCTCACTGCGATGGCGGTGCCGCTGGAGGCTCAGGCGCTGGCCCGGGTTGCAGGTGAGGATCTTCACGGTGCAGGGCTGGTTCAGCACGAACTGGTCGAAGCTGCCCCAGGGCTTGTCCACGTGCAGGGTCTTGGGCTGGTCCATGGTGTCCTCGCGAATCACAGCAGGTCGGAGCGGCCTTCGGCCTGGAGGCGGTCCACCACGGCCTTCACGCCCTGGGCGCGATCCCGGTGGCACACCAGCAGAGCATCGGGCTCGTCCACGATGATCAGGTCGTCCAGGCCCACGCCCGCCACCAGACGTGCACCGCCGAAGACGGTGCAGTTCCGGCTGTCCACCAGCACCGCTTCGCCCTTGACGGCGTTGCCCTCCCCATCCCGCTCCAGGAAGGCCGCGGCGGCGGGCCAGGAGCCCACATCGGACCAGGGGAACGAAGCGGGCACCACGGCCACCCGGTCCGACTTCTCCATGAGGGCGTAGTCGATGGAGGTCTTTGGGAGACATGCGTAGGCGGCGGCAAGTCCTGCAGGATCAGCGCCCGCTTGGCGCCAGGCATCCAGGGGCGTCAGCAGGTCCGGGGCGTGGCGCTGCAGTTCGGCGCGGAAATCCTGGAGGGTCCACACGAACATGCCCGCGTTCCAGAAGTGGCGGCCCGAGGCCACGTAGGCCAGGGCCGTTTCCAGGGGCGGTTTCTCCCGGAAGGCGGTGACGCTGCGGATGGCGCCTTCGCCCTGGGTTTCGATGTAGCCGTAGCCCGTTTCGGGATGGGTGGGCCGGATGCCGAAGGTCACCAGGGCCCCCGTGGCGCGGGCATGGTCCATCGCCGTTCCCAGGTCCGACCGGAAAGCGGCCGCATCGGCGATCCAGTGGTCGGCGGAGAGCACGGCCATGACGCCCTCAGGCGTGCGCCGCTCGATCTCCACCAGGGCCAGGGCCAGGCAGGGCGCGGTGTTGCGGCCTTCGGGCTCCACCAGCACGTTCTCCCGCGGCAGTTCCGGCAACAGACAGCGGGTGGCTTCGGCCAGGTCCGCCGTGGTGACGATGTAGGTGTCCTCGGGCCGGAACAGGGGATCCAGGCGGTCCACCGTCTGGTTGAGCAGCGTACGGTCCCCCACCATGGCCAGGAACTGCTTGGGCCGCAGGGTCCGGGAACGGGGCCAGAAGCGGGTGCCCCGCCCTCCGGCCATGATCACAGCGATGTTCCGGGCTCGATTCGGGTCCTGCGGCACGGCGTTCCTCCGCGTCCAGCTTAGCGGCGGGGTGCCTTCTTGGGGGCGGGCTTCCGGGTGGTCCTGCGGGCCGTCTTGGACCGGGAAACCTTGGACCGGGTCTTGGCGCGGCGGACCCTGCGGGATTTCCGATAGCCCGGCGTGTCCTTCACATGGACTTCAGGGGGCGCCAGGGGCGGGGGTTCCACCAGCCCCTGGGTCACGGGAGGCAGGTCCCGTTCCGGGATCCCCTGGGCGGCTGCCCGCTCGGCCCGGGCCTTGAGCACAGGATCCTGGAAGATCGGGGATTCCGCAGCCAAGCCCAGGGCCACGGCGCCGATCACAAAGAGGCGGACAAGGTGCATGGGGCCCTCCGCCCCCAGCTTACCCTTCCTTCTTCTGGGCCCGCAGTTTGGCGAAGAACTCCGCCACGATGGCATCGGCATCGTCCTTCCGGACATCCGGCATCTGGGCCTCGCGCTCCAGGATGTCCCGGCCGGAGGGTGCATGGCGGGTGTCCTCGTCCCGAGCACCCAGGTTGTCCTGGATGTAATCCGAGATATCGATGAGCCTGCGACCGACCTTTTCCAGCTTCTGGCGAACGATGTCCTGATATTGAAAGAGATCGAAGACACCCTGCACGTTGTAGAGCCCGTTGTCCACATGGACGGAGATCTCCTCCATCCGGGCTACAAGGTTGTCCCGCTCCGGGCTGGGAGGCACCAGTCGGCTCAGGATCTCCTGGCAGTCCCGGGTGAGGTTCCGGATTTCGTCGAAGCTGTTCTCGATGATCTCGATCTGCCCGATGACACGCTCGGCTCCCCCCTCCTGCTCGTGGGCGATCTGGATGAGCTGATCGGGGATCCCCCGGGCGGGGTCCGTCCTTTTCGGTGGCTGTGGCTCCGGCATCCCGGCCTCCGGCATCGAATCTTCCTATCGGCCCTCGCGGACCGGCCTTGATTCCTGAACCCCCTGGGTACCGGATGCTAGACTCGCCCACGGAGGGCGGCCCCGGAGCCCGGCCCTTTCCCAGCAATCCCGGAGATTCCATGCCGCACTCATCCCAATCCCAGCCTGTCCGGGAGACCGTCCTCGAACAATGCAGGAAGCCCTTCCCGGCCTCCCGGAAAATCCATGTGCAGGGCTCCCGGCCCGACCTCCAGGTGCCGTTGCGGGAGGTGACCCTGAACCCCACCCGCGCCCTGGACGGGAACCTCACGTCCAACGAGCCCGTGCGCCTCTACGACACCACGGGCCCCTACACGGATCCCGCCGCCACCATCGACCTCACCAAGGGCCTAGCGCCGCTGCGCCTCGGCTGGATCCAGGAGCGGGGCGATGTGGAGGAACTCGAACGCCCCACCAGCTACTACCGGCAACTGCGGGAGCGGGATGCAGAGCTGGATGCCATCCGGTTCCAGGCCCAGCGCAAGCCCCTTCGGGCCAAGGCCGGAAAGAACGTGACCCAGATGCACTACGCCCGCCAGGGCATCATCACCCCCGAGATGGAATACGTGGCCATCCGGGAGAACCTGGGCCGGGAAGCCCGGGGAGCGCGCCCCATCACGGCAGATTTCGTGCGGGACGAGATCGCCCGGGGCCGGGCCATCATCCCCGCCAACATCAACCACCCGGAAGCCGAGCCCATGATCATCGGCCGGAACTTCCTGGTGAAGATCAACGCCAACATCGGCAATTCCGCCGTGGCCTCTTCCATCGAGGAGGAGGTGGAGAAGATGGTCTGGTCCATCCGCTGGGGTTCGGACACGGTGATGGACCTCAGCACCGGCGCCAACATCCATGAAACCCGCGAGTGGATCCTGCGCAACAGCCCCGTGCCCATCGGCACCGTGCCCATCTACCAGGCCCTGGAGAAGGTGAACGGCAAGGCGGAGGACCTCACTTGGGAGATCTTCAAGGACACCCTCATCGAACAGGCCGAACAGGGCGTGGACTACTTCACCATCCATGCCGGCGTGCTGCTGCGCTACGTGCCCCTCACCGCCAGCCGCGTCACCGGCATCGTGAGCCGGGGCGGATCCATCCTGGCCAAGTGGTGCCTGGCCCACCACAAGGAGAACTTCCTCTACACGCACTTCGAGGAGATCTGCGAAATCCTCAAGGCCTACGATGTGGGGTTCTCACTGGGTGACGGACTGCGGCCCGGCTCCACGGCAGACGCGAACGATGCGGCCCAGTTCGGAGAGCTGGAGACCCTGGGGGAGCTCACCCAGATTGCCTGGAAGCACGATGTGCAGGTGATGATCGAGGGCCCCGGCCACGTGCCCATGCACCTCATCCAGGAGAACATGGACAAGCAGCTCAAGGTCTGCCACGAGGCGCCCTTCTACACCCTGGGCCCCCTCACCACGGACGTGGCGCCGGGCTACGACCACATCACCAGCGCCATTGGCGCGGCCATGATCGGCTGGATGGGCACCGCCATGCTCTGCTACGTCACGCCCAAGGAGCACCTGGGTCTGCCCAACAAGAAGGATGTGAAAGACGGCGTGATCACCTACAAGATCGCCGCCCACGCAGCCGACCTGGCCAAGGGCCACCCCAGCGCCCGCGCCTGGGATGACGCCATGAGCAAGGCCCGGTTCGAATTCCGCTGGGAGGACCAGTTCGCCCTGGCCCTGGATCCCGAAACGGCCCTGGCCTTCCACGACGAAACCCTGCCCGCCGAGGGCGCCAAGCTGGCCCACTTCTGCTCCATGTGCGGCCCCCACTTCTGCTCGATGCGCATCACCGAGGATGTGCGGACCTACGCCGCCGAGCACGGATATGCCGAAGGGGAAGCCCTGGAAAAGGGCATGGAAGAAATGTCCGAGTCATTCAAGAAGAAGGGCGCCGAAGTCTACCAGCAGGCCTGAGAGGAGATCTGCCCCCAACGCCCCCGCCTCGCGGGGGCGTTTTCACGCCTTGCGGGCGTGCTCCTGCACCAGGGCCACCAGCTCCCGGAGCCGGTAGGGCTTGGCCAGCAGGGCTGCGGGCTTCAAGGCAACTGGAAGGCTGCTGGTTTCGCCGGGGGATCCCGTGCAGAGCAGGACCGGAACGGCCGCATCAACATCCCGGATCCCCCTCAGGCAGGCCTCAAGGCGCTCTCCGCTCAGGCGGAGATCCAGCACCACCGCGGCATAGGGTCCTTCGGCCAACTGTTCCAGCAGGGCATTGCTGCCCTGGGCCACAGCCACCTGGAAGCCGAAGGGTTCCAGGGCCTCCACCACCAAGCCCCGCAGCACCGGTTCATCCTCGGCCAGAAGGATCCTTCCCGCATCCGCCAAAGGCGCTGTGGGCAACCCCGGAGGCTGGACCTCTTCGGCCGGCCCCGGAACCGCCGGAAGCAGAGCCCGGAAGCGGGATCCCTTCCCGGGTTCGGTTTCAACCGAAAGGCCACCCCGATGAGCCCGGAGAATGCCCAGGGCCGCCGACAGCCCCAGGCCCCGCCCCACCCCCTTGGTGCTGAAGAAGGGATCGAAAATGCGGGGCAAATACGCGGGATCGATGCCCGCGCCCGCATCGATCACCTCCAGGACCACTGCCGGGCCTTCCGGTAACGCACTTCCGGGTACGAGGCCCTCGATCAAGGTGGCGTCGGCCTCCACCGACGCGGCCCGAAGGAGCACTCGCCCTCCCTGGAGCGCCGTGGCTTCCACGGCGTTGACCAGCAGGTTGTGGATCGCCTGTTGAAGCTGGGGGCCATCGGCCTGCACGGCAGGCAGGTCCGCAGGGACTTGAACCTGGAGGTCCACCCCCACCGGAAGCCCGCTCGCCATCAGGGTCTGGGCTTCCTCCAGCAGGCGGCGCGGTTCGATGGAGCGGGTCACGAAGGGTGCGCGGCCGGTGTAGATCATCAACTGCCGGGCCAAGGCGGCAGCCCGGAAGGCTGCGGTTTCGATGCGTTCCAGGTTGATCAGGGCCGGACTTTCCGGCGGCACCCGATCCCGGGCCAGTTCAGCATTGCCGCTGATGGCCCAGAGCAGGTTGTTGAAGTCGTGGGCGATGCCGCCCGCCATGACCCCAAGGCTTTCCAGTTTCTGATGGAGCCACAGCCGCTCTTCGGTCCGGCGCTGTTCGGTCACATCCAGCACCAGGGAGATCAGGCCTTCCATGCGCCCATCCAGCCCGTAGATCGGCGTGGTGGTCCATTCGCAGACCACGGGCTCCGCATCCTTGCGCTGCCCCGCAAGGGTGCGGGTGAGGCCCCGCCCCTCCCGCACGACCTCCTCCAGCGAGGCCCGGACCTCGTCCCGGGAGCCGCCGGGCAGGCGGATGCTCGATCCCGAGCGGTCGAGCACCTCGTCTTCGGGAAACCCGAAAATCCGTTCGGCGGCAGGGTTCCAACGACGAATGCGCAGGCGGGCATCCCATTCGACGACACCGACGGGCGTCTGGGAGACCAGGGCCTCGAAGCGCCTCAGCGTCTCCCTCGAAGTGCGGCTCAGTTGCTCCGCCAAACGGGAAGCGCGGTCCCGGGCACCGGCCAAGCTCCCGAGCGCCAGGGCCAGGGAAAACGTAAAGACAAGACCCGCACCCATCACGCCCAGCAATGCACCGTGCCATCGGCCTCCCGGGCCTTCCGCCGCAGGCTGCAACGCCAGCATCCAGGTCCGGCCTCCGATTTCGAACGCGCGGAGGAACGCAGGCACCGCCGCGTCTCCGTTCCCCGGGTGGGGATACAGCCGCTGGGATCCCTGAGTGGATGAGTCCCAGACCTCGAGGATGCGGCCCGGTTCCGCCTCGCCCTCCGCCTCCCGCAGGAGATCATCCAGGCCCACCCCCGCGTACACCCATCCCCAGCAGTCACGAGGGCGGTTCCCGGGAGTGTCAGGAACGGTCTCCGACCGGTAAAGGGGCAGCAGAAAGGCCACCGTGGCCCTCGCGGAAGGCCCGGCTCCCAGACGGAAGGGGGCGCTGAGCACCGGTCGTCCCTGGCTCATCGCGCGAAGGGCGGCTTCTCCCTGGGCGGTGCGGAGGTCCAGTTCCTGGCCCGAAGGTGGAAGGGACGGATCCGCAGGTTCCGCCAGGGCGACCAGCAGACGTTCCGGAGAGGGAGCCCCAGGCCTCCCGGCTTCGGCCATCCAGCCTTTCGCCATGCCCGAAGTGGCGGTCGCTGTGGCGCCCATCGGAACCCGCTCGATCACCCCCAGGGTCCCGAGACCGGGATGACGATTCGGAAGATCCAGGCCGTCCACGAAGGCCTTCCAGCGTTGCGGAGAAGGCGCTCGACCATCTCCCATCACGCTGCGAGCGGCCAAAAGAAGGTCTTCGCAGGTCTTCAGGCGGGCCATCAACTGCTGCTGCCGGCGGTCCAGGTGGCGTTCCCGTTCCCGATGGCCGATGCGCCGCTGATGCTGGGTCACGGCAGCCATGCCTCCCACCGTGAGCACGAGTCCCAGGAGGATCGAAACCAGCACCCAGCGGGCGGGCGCTGAGCGCAACCGCCTCAGCAGGCGAACAGACCAAGACAAATTCGACATCATCAGGGTTCCAGGGCTGGCTTCAGCATAGTCTCACCCTGGTATTCCCATCCATCCCATGCCCAGCATTGGAGCGGTTGCGGCGCGCCCGAGCCATGCCTTGAGCTGCACCGATCCGGCAAGGCCCCGGGTCCCACCCGGAGCCTTGCCGGAATCCGCTGGAGATCAGCGAGCCAGGGTGATCTTCAGGTCGCCGTCAGCCCCAGGGCCCTGGCGGGTGGGCGCTGCCGCTGGGGCGGCTCCGGGAGCCAAGCTGCCCCCGGCTTCGCGCCCGCCGCCCGTGGTGATGGACATGCCCCGCTCCATGTTGGCGCGAGCCATGTCGCTGGTGGCCATGATGCCTTCCAGCTTGAGCTTGAACTCGCCCACATTGGTGGCGCGCTTCAGGGCCTCGTCCACGGTGATCAGGTTCTCCTGCAGAAGGAAATAGAGGCTCTGGTCGAAGGTCTGCATGCCGTATTGGCTGGTGCCCGCAGCGATGACATCCCGCAGGCCCTTGGTCTTGTCCTTGTCCTCGATGCACCCTCGCACCGTCTCGGTGCTGATGAGCACTTCCACCGCAGGCACACGCCCCTGGCCGTCGGCCCGGGGAACGAGACGCTGGCTCACCACCGCCTTGAGCACCTGGGAGAGCTGCAGGCGGATCTGCTTCTGGTGGTGGGGCGGGAACACCGAGATCACGCGGTTGATGGTTTCCGTGGCGTCCAGCGTGTGCAGGGTGCTGAATACCAGATGGCCCGTTTCCGCGGCGTGGATGGCCGTTTCGATGGTCTCCAGGTCGCGCATTTCGCCCACGAGGATCACATCGGGATCCTGGCGCAGGGCCGCACGCAGGGCCGAGGCGAAGGTGGCGCAGTCGGCGCCCACTTCCCGCTGGTTGATGATGGACAGGTTGTCCCGGTGCAGATACTCGATGGGGTCCTCGATGGTGAGGATGTGATCGTTCCGGGTGGCGTTGATGAGGTCGATGATGGCCGCCAGGGTAGTGGACTTGCCCGAACCCGTGGTGCCGGTTACGAGCACCAGCCCGCGCTGCTCCTCCGCGATCTTGTTGAGCACCCGGGGCAGCATCAGATCCTCGACACTGAAGATGCGCCGGGGGATGACGCGCAGCACCATGCCCACCGTTCCGCGCTGGTTGAAGATGTTGCAGCGGAATCGGCCCAGGGCCGGCACGGAATAGGCGAGGTCGATGTCCAGGTTCTCCTTGAACTTCGCCTTCTGCCGGTCCGTCGCCATGATCGAATAGGCCATGGCGATGGTGTCCTCCTGCACCAGTTTCTTGAACTGAGTCAGAGGCGTGAGGTGCCCTTTGACCCTGGCCACAGGGTAGTTCCCGACCTTCAAGTGCAGGTCGGAGCCGCCCAGGTCCACCACGGTGGTCAGCAGCTCATTGATATGCATGGTCTCTCCCAGGGGTTCGAGCCCATCTTAATGCCGAGCCACCCTCCTGGGAAGAAATCCGCCCTCGGAAACCTTGCCCATCGCTGGTAAAATCATGGGTTCGGCCCGCGCGGGCCCTCCGTGCCCGACCTTGTGCATCAAGGAACGGGCCCTTGTCCGCCCCGGCCCCCAGGAGCCGCATGACCCCCATCGAAAAATTCCGCAACATCGCCATCATCGCGCATGTGGACCACGGGAAGACCTCCCTGGTGGACGCGATGTTCAAGGCCGCCCACGTCTTCCGCGACAACCAGCGGGTCCAGGAACAGGCCATGGACAGCAACGACCAGGAGCGGGAGCGGGGCATCACCATCCTGGCCAAGACCACCGCCGTCCACTGGGCGGGCTACCGCTTCAACATCGTGGACACCCCGGGCCATGCCGATTTCGGCGGCGAGGTGGAGCGGGTCCTCAGCATGGTGGACAGCGTGCTGCTGGTGGTGGATGCCTTCGACGGACCCATGCCCCAGACCAAGTTCGTGACGCGCAAGGCCCTGGCCCTGGGCCTGCGGCCCATCGTGGTCATCAACAAGGTCGACCGCCCCGGCGCGCGCCCCCTGTGGGCCTACGACGCGGTCTTCGAACTGCTGATGGAGCTGGGCGCCACGGACGAGCAGCTGGATTTCCCGGTGGTCTACACCTCCGCCAAACTGGGCTATGCCCTCCATGACGTGAACGACAACCCCGAAGGCATGGACCCGCTCTTCGACACCATCGCCAAGCACTGCCCCAGCCCCGAGGGCAGCGCTGCAGAGCCCTTCCAGATGCTCGTCACCCTCATGGACTGGTCCGACTTCGTGGGCCAGATCGGCATCGGCCGAATCTTCAACGGCACGATCCGCGTGGGCGATCCCGTGGCCCTGGTGAAGCGCGACGGCAGCATCGAGCAGCACAAGGCCACCATGCTCTACGGCTTCGAGGGCCTGAAGCGGGTGGAGCAGAAGGAGGCCTCCGCGGGCGACATCGTGGCCATCGCGGGCATCCCGGACATCCGCGTGGGCGAGACCATCGCCAGCTCCCTGGAGCCCAAGGGCCTGCCCTACGTGGACATCGACGAGCCCACCATCTCCATGATGTTCATGGTGAACACGGGCCCCTTCGCCGGGCAGGACGGCAAGCACACCCAGAGCCGCCGCATCCGCGAGCGTCTGACCAAGGAGCTCCAGCACAACGTGGCCCTGCGGGTGGAGGACACCGAGGCACCCGATGCCTGGAAGGTCTCCGGCCGCGGCGAACTGCACCTTTCCGTGCTCATCGAGACCATGCGCCGGGAAGGCTTCGAGCTCTGCGTGAGCCGCCCCGAAGTGATCATCCACACCAACCCGGAAACCGGCGAGAAGGAGGAGCCTTACGAGGACCTCCAGGTGGATGTGCCCGAAGCCTACATGGGCGTGGTCATGGAGAAGCTGGGGCAGCGCAAGGCGGAAATGCAGGACATGGCCAACGAACTGGGCCGGGTGCGCCTCCACTTCAAGATCCCCAGCCGCGGCCTCATCGGCTACCGCAGCGAAGCCCTCACCGACACCCGGGGCGAAGGCATCCTCAACAGCACCTTCAGCCACTACGGCCCCTACAAGGGCGAGATGCCGGGCCGCAAGAACGGCGTACTCATCTCCATGGACCAGAACGAAGCGGTGGGCTACGCCATCATGAACCTGGAGGACCGCGGCATCTTCTTCATCCACCCCGGCATGAAGTGCTACGAAGGCATGATCGTGGGCGAGCACTGCCGGGACAGCGACCTGGTGGTGAACATCGCCAAGGGGAAGAAGCTCACCAACATGCGCGCCAGCGGCAGCGACGATGCCACCCGCCTGACGCCGCCCCGGGAGCACACCCTCGAACAGGCGCTGGAGTACATCGACGACGACGAGCTGGTGGAAGTGACCCCCAACTTCATCCGCATGCGCAAGAAGATCCTGGATGTACACGCCCGGAAGAAATCCGAGCGGCGACTCGAAGCCTGAGCGCAGTTCCGCTCAGGTCACCCTTGCCAACTGCCGCCGGGAACGGATGAGGCGGCTGTAGGCCATGCCCGTCCGGTACCAGAGCAGCAGGAAACCTTCCGCAGCGGCCCGCGCCCACCAGGCAGGGCTGCCGGAAGGCGGGGGGCAGTCCTGGGCGGGGCGGCATGCGACTGCCATGTCCAACCCCTGAGCCAGGGCTGCAGCCCGCGCCAGATGGAGCGGATCCGACACCAGGATCAGCCTGCCCCACCCCTGCCGCCGTGCCTCCTCCCGAACATAGAACAGGTTCTCCAGGGTGTGTTGGCTCCGATCCTCAACCAGCAATGCCCCAGCCGGGAGTCCCGCCCTGCCGAGCCATGCCCGCCCCGCCTCGGCCTCGCTGAGGGTGGCCCGGCCGGTCACACCCCCCGCCACGATCACCCGAGGCGCAGCGCCTGCGTGAAAAAGACGAACCGCCTCCGCCAGCCGGGCGCGGAAGACGGCTGTGGGATGGTCACCTTCCAGACGGCGCCCCAGCACCAGGATGACGTCCGCACCCGCCTCGGGATCGCCCCCCCGGCGCTGCAGCACCCGCCGGACGCAGAGGGCCCACGGAACCCCGAACCCAAGGCCACCCACCAGAAAGGTCAACAGGAACGACGCCATCCCGCCGGGCCCCAGCTTCTGCCAGAAGGTGGACTGCGGCGGCGCTTCGTGGATGTCGATGCCGTCCCGCTCCAAGCCCCCTCCCGTTGGCAGGGTACAACGACAAAAGGACCCGGCGCACCGGGTCCTTGCGAAACGCATGCGCCTTCCGTTAGGCCAGGGCGTTCACGCTCTCGGCATCCCTCCGGGATACGCGAGACCTCAACGACAAAAGGACCCGGCTCACCGGGTCCTTACGAAACGCATGCGCCTTCCGTTAGGCCAGGGCGTTCACTTTGAGGGTGAGGCGGCTCTTGTAGCGGTTGGCGGCG
>MWBB01000064.1 GCA_002068835.1 Acidobacteria bacterium ADurb.Bin340
GGCGGGGATCCGCCAGCTCCACCTCCGTGAGCACCTGGCTCAGGCCCACCGTTCCGCCGATGCCCGCGCGGATCAGGCCCTTGCACTTGTCCACCAGGATCTCCCCGGCGGCGGGATCGAGGCCGAAGTGAAGGAAGGCCACGCGGCCCCCGAAGAAGCTCAACTCCTTGGTGACGCCATCGCATTTCAGAGGGATCAGGTTCGGGTGGCGCTGGATCAGCTCGAAGAAGAGGCTCTTCGAGGTGGCCGTGGGCTCGAAGACCAGGCCGTGGTAGGCGTCATCGCAGAAGGCCACCACGGTGCGCTGGGCGGCGGCCTCCACCAGCACGTCCGCGATGGCCAGCAGCTCCGCGGGGGTGGGGCTGTAGCCGCTGGGGTTGCTGGGGAAGTTCAGCAGCACGTTGGCCTTGCCGGGATGCGCGGCCAGCGTGGCCCGGAGGCCCTCCACGTTGAAGCCGCCCTCGGCGTTGTAGAAGGGGAAGGTCTTGAATTCGCCCTCCAGCCGCACCTGGAAGATGGTTTCGTAGTTGTCCCAATAGAGATCCGGCAGGATCAGCGTTTCCCCCGGTGCGAAGAACAGGTCCGCTCCCAGGCTCAGGGCGTGGCAGATGCCCGCGGCCACCTGGCCCAGGGCCACCCGTTCCATGCGGGCATCCTCCGCCACGAGCTTCCGGTGCCAGGCCTTGCGGGTACTGTCCCGGCCCTGGATGGGCGCGTAGAGGAACGCATCGGCGGGGTTCAGATGGGGCACCTGTTCGGCCATGGGGGCCAGGGGCAGGGGTTTGCCCGCGCCATCCGTGATCTGGCCGATGGTGGCGTTGATGCGGCAGTCCTTGGCCTGGCCCGCCTGGAAGGGGATGCCCTTGGGGAAGAAGGCCCGGCGCCCCAGGGGCGACAGGGCTTCCAGGACCACGGGGCTGATCGCCTTCAAGCGTTCGTTGCGTTCCAGGGCTTCGGGGTGGAGGCGCACGGCAGATCCTTTGAACGAGAAAGCCCCCGTCGGGGCAGGTGGGTGTGAACACGCAGATTGCGGGGTTCAGGATACCAAGTGGTCTGTGCTTGCCATCGTGCCCCCGTTCGAGGCATGTCCCCGTCACGGGGCCGTGACTACACTGTGGCTTTCCCGGGGCGGCTGCCGCCCCGGTTCCCTTTTCCTGGAGCCCGCATGTCTCCCTCCCTGAACCCTCCGGCTTGCGTCAGGAACCCCAAGGCCTTGGCCTGGATCCAGGAAATGGTGGATCTCTGCCAGCCCGATTCCGTGCATTGGTGTGACGGCACCCAATCCGAATACGACGCCCTGTGCGAGCGGATGGTCCAGACGGGCACCTTCAAGCGGCTGAACCCCGAGAAACGTCCCAACTGCTTCCTGGCCAATTCCGATCCCAGCGATGTGGCCCGGGTGGAGGACCGCACCTTCATCTGCTCCCGCCGCAAGGAGGATGCGGGCCCCACCAACAACTGGACCGACCCCAAGGAGATGAAGGCCACCCTGACGGGCCTCTTCCGGGGTTCCATGAAGGGCCGCACCCTCTACGTGATCCCCTTCAGCATGGGCCCCCTGGGCAGCCCCATCGCCCAGATCGGCATCGAGCTGACCGACAGCCCCTACGTGGTGGCCAACATGCGGATCATGACCCGCATGGGCGCCAAGGTCTGGGATGTGCTGGGTGAAGGCGAGTTCGTGCCCTGCCTCCACAGCGTGGGCGCCCCCCTGGCGCCCGGGGAGGCGGACAAGCCCTGGCCCTGCAATCCCGCCAGCAAGTACATCGTGCACTTTCCCGAGGAGCGCGCCATCTGGTCCTACGGCAGCGGCTACGGCGGCAACGCCCTGCTGGGCAAGAAGTGCTTCGCCCTGCGGATCGCCAGCGTGATGGCCCGCGACGAGGGCTGGATGGCCGAGCACATGCTGCTGCTGGGCCTGGAGGATCCCGAGGGCCGGAAGATCTACGTGGGCGGCGCCTTCCCCTCCGCCTGCGGCAAGACGAATTTCGCCATGATGCGGGTGCCCGAAGCGTTCCCCGGCTACAAGGTCACCACCGTGGGCGATGACATCGCCTGGATCAAGGTGGGCCCCGATGGCCAGATGCGCGCCATCAATCCCGAAGCCGGCTTCTTCGGCGTGGCCCCCGGCACCTCCATGGCCACCAACCCCAATGCCATGATGACCCTCACGAAGAACACCATCTTCACCAACGTGGCCCTGACCCCCGAGGGCGATGTGTGGTGGGAAGGCATGGACGGCGCGAAGCCCGAAGGGCTCATCGACTGGCAGGGCCTGCCCCACGATCCCGCCAGCGGCAAGCCCGCCGCCCATCCCAACGCCCGGTTCACGGCCCCCGCCAGCCAGTGCCCCTGCATCGATTCCGCCTGGGAGGATCCGAACGGCGTTCCCATCAGCGCCTTCATCTTCGGCGGTCGGCGGGCCAGCACCGTGCCCCTGGTCATCCAGGCCTTCAACTGGAGCTTCGGCGTGTACCTGGCCGCCACCATCGGATCCGAAACCACCGCCGCCGCGGCGGGCAAGCTGGGCGAGGTGCGCCGGGATCCCATGGCCATGCTGCCCTTCTGCGGCTACCACATGGCCGACTACTTCAACCACTGGCTGCAGATGGGCCGCGCCGTGGCCAACCCGCCCAAGATGTTCCTGGTGAACTGGTTCCGGAAGGGCGAGGACGGCACGTTCATCTGGCCCGGCTACAGCCAGAACTTCCGGGTGCTCAAGTGGATCGTGGATCGGGTCCAGGGGCGTGCCAACGGCCAGGAACGGGAACTGGGCTGGGTGCCCCGCCACGAGGACATGGATTTCACGGGGCTGGACTACAGCTCCGCCCGCTACCAGGAGGTGGCCCGGCTCGATACCACTGACTGGCGCCGCGAACTCCTGCAGCACGAAGAACTCTTCGAGAAGCTCTACGACAAGCTGCCCCGCGAGTTCCATCCCATGCGCCAGGTCTTCCTGGGGTCCTTGTGGCGGCGGAAGGAGGATGCAGGCTCGGTTCGCCGCTGAACCTACCCACCGCAGGATTGCCAGTCCCGGCCCCGCTTCGGCGGGGCCGTTCCATGCAGGGCGCCCCGCAGGATTCGGTTGGATCTGACTCAGAAAGAATCACAGCAAAGGCGTTGGAAGCTTAGATTCGTTCGGTTTAGAAAATCTTAGTTGACTGCAGTCATATGTGGCCTACCCTGGAAGGCGGAGGTCGCCATGTCCCTGCTTCCGCTCACCCAGAAGGCCAACGATGTGCTGGTGTCCGCCCGGAACCGGGCGCTGGAGCTGGGCCAGGCGGAACTGCTGCCCCAGCACCTGCTGGAGGCGCTGCTGGCGCCGGAGGCGGGCCTGCGGTCCCTGCTGGAGCGGGCGGGCCTTGCGCCGGAGGCGATGAAGGGCCTAGCCCCGGAGGCGATGAAGGGCCTCGCGGACGAAGCCCGCGCCCTGGTGGAGCGCCTGCCCCGGGCCGTGGGCGGCGCCGAGCCCCAGGCGGGCCCGGCCTTCCGCCACCTGCTGGAGAGCGCCTCCGCCGCCGGGCGGGAGCTGGGCGACCGCTACCTGGCCACCGACGCCCTGCTGCTGGCCCTGGGCGAAAGCCCCGAGCCCAAGCGCCTCCTGGGCCGCTTCGGGCTGGACCGGAAGAAGCTCGAAGCCGCCGTGCGCGAGGCCCGCAACGGCGCCCGGGTGGAGGACGAGCGGGCGGAGGAGACCTTCGCCGCCCTGGAGAAGTACGCCAAGGACTTCACGGCCCTGGCGGAGGCCGGGAAGCTGGATCCCGTCATCGGCCGCGACGAGGAGGTCCGCCGCGTGCTGCAGGTGCTCAGTCGCCGCACCAAGAACAACCCGGTGCTCATCGGCGAGCCCGGCGTGGGCAAGACCGCCATCGTGGAGGGCCTGGCTCAGCGCATCGTGAAGGGCGATGTGCCCGAAGGCCTCAAGGGCGTTCGCCTCATGGGGCTCGACATGGGCGCCCTGGTGGCGGGCACCCAGTACCGGGGCCAGTTCGAGGAGCGGCTCAAGGGCGTCATCCAGGAGATCGAGCGAGCCCAGGGCCGCATCATCCTCTTCATCGACGAACTGCATCAGCTCGTGGGCGCCGGGAAGACCGAAGGCAGCATGGACGCGGCCAACCTGCTGAAGCCCGCCCTGGCCCGGGGCGAGCTGCGCTGCATCGGCGCCACCACCCTGAACGAGTACCAGAAGCACGTGGAGAAGGATGCCGCCCTGGAGCGGCGCTTCCAGCCTGTGCGGGTGGGCGAGCCGGACCTGGAAGATGCCGTCTCCATCCTGCGGGGCCTGAAGGAACGCTACGAACTGCACCACGGCGTGCGCATCCGCGATGCGGCCCTGGTGGAGGCCGTGGCCCTCTCCCATCGCTACATCTCCGATCGTTTCCTGCCGGACAAGGCCGTGGACCTGATGGACGAGGCCGCCTCCAGCGTGCGCATGCAGCTGGACAGCCGGCCCCTGGAGATCGACGTGCGGGAGCGCCGGGAGGTGCAGCTCCAGCTGGAGCGCCACGCCCTGGCCAAGGAGCCGGATCCCGCCAGCCGCGAGCGCCTGAAGGAGCTGGAGGCGGAACTGGGTGGCCTCAACGAGGAGCTCACCCGCCTGCGCAGCCAGTGGGTCACCGAGAAGCAGGCCATCGAAGGCACCCGCAGCCTGCAGAAGAAGCTGGACGACCTCCGCATCGAGCTGGAGCACGCCAAGGCCCGGGGCGAGTACGAACGGGCCTCGCGCCTGGAGTACGGCGAGATCCCGGCCCTGGAGAAGGAGATCGCCGGAAGCGGCGCCCGGGAGAACGCCCTGCTGCGCCTGGAGGTGGGCGAGGAGGATGTGGCCTCGGTGGTGAGCCGCTGGACGGGCATTCCGGTATCGCGCCTCATGGAAGGCGAAGCGGAGAAGCTGCTGAAGCTGGAGGAACGGCTGGAGCAGCGGGTGGTGGGCCAGGAACCGGCACTCCGCGCCATCGCCGATGCCCTGCGCCGCAGCCGCGCGGGCCTCTCCGATGCCCGCCGCCCCATCGGCAGCTTCCTGTTCCTGGGCCCCACGGGCGTGGGCAAGACCGAGGTGGCCCGGGCCCTGGCCGAGGCCCTCTTCGATGATGAGAACGCCCTGATCCGCATCGACATGAGCGAGTTCACCCACGAGGCGGATGCCACCCGCCTCATCGGCGCCGCGCCGGGCTACATCGGCTACGAGGAGGGCGGGCGCCTCACCGAGGCCGTCCGGCGCCGCCCCTACGCCGTTCTGCTGCTGGACGAAATGGAAAAGGCCCACCCGCGCACCTTCGACCTCTTCCTGCAGGTGCTGGAGGATGGCCGCCTCACGGACGGCAAGGGCCGCACCGTCAACTTCCGCAACACGCTGGTGATCATGACCAGCAACGTGGCCTCCGAAGCCATCTACGCCGCCGGGGGCGATCCCGGCCGCGTGCGCGATGCGCTGCAGACGGCCCTCCACGGCGCCTTCCGCCCCGAGTTCCTGAACCGCATCGATGAAGTGGTCACCTTCCGGCCCCTGGACCAGGCCGACATGAAGGCCGTGGCCCGCATCCAGCTCGCCCGCGTGGAGGCCCAGCTCGCCGCCAAGCGCATCGGCCTCCAGGCACCGGAGGAAACGCTCGATTGGCTGGCCCGCGAAGGCTTCGATCCCCACTACGGCGCCCGGCCCCTGAAGCGGCTCATCCAGCAGGTGGTCGTGAACCCCCTGGCCCGCCTCGTGCTCGAAGGCCACCTCAAGCCCGGCGGCCTGGCGGTTCTGCGGATCGCGGAGGGCCGCCTGACCGTGGAGGCCGAGGCGGTTCAATAGCGGTGGAACCGAGCTGTATCGCCGCGAAATCTGCGGTGATTACCTTGCGGATGCGGCGAATGGAGGATGGATCGCATGTGTCCTGGAGCTTGGATGGCACGCCGTGGAGTCAACCAGGTCTGGCACTGGGAACGAACCGCTCCTGACCTGAAGGGGCCTCTGCCGCCGCGGGTTCTGGCATGGACCGGAGTGCTATGCTACGGCCCAAGGTTCAGCGGAGCGTGTCATGGATCGACCTGAATTCGAGGCCCTGCGCGATTTGCCGGACTAGGTCGTCGTGGAGGACATCCGCTTCTCGAAGAAAAAGAACCTCAGCCCCCTGCTCACGGCGGAAGATATCCGCATCGCCAACGGGATGGGATACGACCTTCGGTTGACCATCAAGTTCAATCCCGAAACGGGGTCGCGGAACTTCAACGTCCACCTCGCCGGTGTCGGCCCCATCTGCCGCCTGGATGTGGACGATCAAGCCCACCGCCCCGCCGGGCGCTCCCACAAGCACGCCCTTCAGCAGCCCACCTGCCCGGATAGCAACCTTCCTTTTGCGGAGGACCGCGCCATCGATAGTGGGCGTCCTGTGGAGGATTTGTTCCGGAGGTTCTGCCGGATGGCGAACATCCAACATCGGGGACAGTTCTTCGCTCCGGATGCATCTGGAGGTGGCGCGTGATCGACCCGGATGTCATTGCAAAACTGGTCGTAGGCCACGGCCTGATTCTCGACACGGTCCGCCTGGAGAAGGGGCATATGCGCCTCGAAACGGCGTTCACCTACCCCGATGGCTCGCAGGTCGATGTCTTTGTGGCGGATGAAGGGCCGCTGATCCCCATGCGGCGACTGACCGATTTCGGCAATACCTCCGCGTGGCTGCTGGACCTCCAGGTGAAGCCCTGGCTGTCCTCCAAGCGCAAGCAGCTCCTCGAACAGGCCCTGGCCTCGCTCGGCGTCCGGCAGAACGGGGGCGCCCTCGATCTTGAGATTCCCGGCCCTGAGGCATTGATGGATGGCGTGGTCCGGCTTAGCCAAGCCTGCATCCGGATGGCCGACCTCCACTACACCCGGCGCTCCTCCCTCACGCCCCCCATGGGTGAAACGCTGGAGGACATCTTCAACGATTCCGAGCTGGTCTACGAAAGCGATCCGGATTTCACGGGGCGCTTTGGCAAGCCTGTGAAGGTGGACTACTGCGTGCATGGGGCCCGGAAAACCTCTCTGGTCATGGCCATCGCGACGGGGAATGCCAGCGTGGCTCATGCCAAGGCGAACGAGGTGCTGAGGGTCTGGTACGACCTCGACATGCCGGAGCGCACGGAGGCCCGCGTGAGCATCTTCGATGACAGCGTGGATGTCTACCGGGAGGAGGATCTGGCGCGGCTGAGGGACTTCTCGGATCTCCTGCCCCTCTCGGACCGCCGGGGCATCCGGGATCTCCTGGCCGCCTAGCCCGCCACCACCGACTCGAAGGCCCCCGCGCGGTAGGCGCGCAGATGGCCCTTCACCAGGGCGGCGTAGGCCGGGTCCTGCTCGTTCTGGATGGGGAAGGTGCCCAGGATGTGATCCAGGGCGGGCTCGTCCTCCGCTTGGTCGAACCCGTAGGCCAGGAAGAACAGCGCATCGAGCTGGGCCCGCAGGGTGCGGCGCCGGGCAGGATTCCAGGGATAGGGCTCGCCCGGGTACCCGCAGGCCTGGGCCATGGGGCGCAGGGCCTCGCAGGTGTAGCTCAGTTCCAGGGCCCGGGGCGCGATGAGGGATTCCCAGGACCGGCCGTGGAAACGCTCGCCGTAGAAGGCCGGGGGCAGCGTGGGGAGCTGCTCGACGATGAAGAAGTTGAGATGGGTGCTGCCGATTTTCTGCCGAGCCACATAGTCGTAGGGCAGAGAACACAGGTTGGCGAGGCAACAAAGGCGCTGCTGATGAGCAATCCGGCTCGGAAACATCAGGAGCGGTGTCTGGTTCCCCACGGCAACCATGGGAATCGGGGCCGCAATCATGGTCCGCGCGTCCGTCGCCCGGGCGATGTCGCGGAAGGACAGCAGCCAGGGTTCCGGCTCGGGGAGCTTGGTTCGCACGTCCTGTTCCGCCACCCAGAACTGGGGTTGGGGGAAGAAGTCCGGCAGGGCCAGTTCCGGATCCTCGCTGGGCGCCGAAATGGCTTTGTTGTGGATGTTGGCGAGGTTCACACGGATGCCCGCGTAGCGGGGATTCCAGTGGTTGACCATCTTCCCTTCCAGCAGGGGCAGGTAGCGCCCTTCCGGGCTGCCCCAGGTGGGCAGGGGCCCGGCCTCGCGCCAGGCGCCGAGCGCTTCGAGCTGGGCCGCGGTTCTGAACAGGCCGCTGTCGTTGGTCATGTGGAAGAGGGTCTTGTAGCTGATGCCCCAGGGATCTTGGGCGGGCAGGTGCCGCCGCAGCACGGGCATCCGCGCGTAGATGCGCCGGGTCAGGGCGTGGTCCTGGGGTGCACGGAATACGGGGCAGGTGCGGGTGTTGGGGTTCATCAGGCTGAAATCGGCGGGCTCCAGATGTAGAGTGCGCTCGGGGATCTGGTCGGCCTGGTGCAGGAAGAAGGCGACCGGAATGCGGGTGGCGCCGCCCCCCGCGCCCGTGAAACCCACGAGGCTGAACTTGAAGCTGCGGTGGACACCCGGAAACAGGCCCTGGCGATTCTCGAAGTCGTAGAGGAAGGCCACGCGCTGCTGGTCCACCATGCCCCCGAAGAAGCGGGCGTTGCCCAGGTCGGTGCAGAGGCCCGAGGGCACCACAAAGCCCGCGCGGCCGTTCGGTTTCAGCAGGCCCAGGGCCCGTTCGACCATGAGGGCGTACAGGTTGGTGTCGCCGCCGCCCAGCAGGGGGTAGGGGCTTTCGCTGGAATGGCAATGCTGGAGCAGTTCTTCCCGAACCCGCTTCGCCTGCTGGAAGGCTTCCCAGAGTTCGGGATCGTTCTGCTGCAGGCCCGCGATGGCGCGGCGTCGCTCGGCGGCGGTCTGCAACTGGGCGATGGCGGGGCGGGCCTGGGCGAAGAATTCGTTTTCCTGGAGCTTGATGCGTTCCCAGGGTGGATTGGTGATCACGGCGTCGAAGCCCGGTGTGCCTTCGGTCAGCAGCACTTCGGGGAAGGCCAGCTCCCAGTGGAAGAAGGCGTGGCGGGCGCGGTCCTCCAGCACGTTGAGGGTGCACAGGCGCAGGTGGTCGGGAAGGGGGCCCACGGTTTCGCGGCCTTCGCGGATCAGCCGTCCCAGGGCGCCCAGGGTGGCATCGTCGGCCAGCAGGGTGGCGGCGTCATCCACGATCACGGCGCTGCGTCCGCGGCCTTGGCGCCGGGGCGGGTTGGAAAAGGCGCGGCTGGCCACCACATCCAGCATCACGCGCATGGCAAAGAGGCCGCGCTCGATGTCCTGGTAGAGCACCTGGGACTGCTTCACCTGGTCGCGGGTGGCATCGGAAAGGGCCACCAGGTCGTGCAGGCGGGCCAGCACGGTTTCCACATCAAAGCTCTGGCCCTCGGCGAACAGCCCGGCGCCCACCAGGGCGCCCTGGGCATCCTGGCGCAGGGCGCGGTAGCCCTCCAGGGTGGCGCCCACCAGGCTGTTGCCGCTCTTCAGGTGGTGATCCAGGAAACTCAGGGGCGCGCCCAGGGTGAAGCTGTCCAGCCAGAGGCTGAGCTTGGCCAGTTCCACGGCCATGGGGTTGAGATCCACCCCAAAGAGGCAGCGCTTCATCACCAGGCGCTTGAGCAGGCGCAGGTCATCGAGATGGGGCAGGATGGCCCGCCGGGCGGCTTCGTTCAGGCCCTGGGCTTCGAGGGAATCCAGCAGGGCGGTGCGCTGGGCTTCGAGGCTCTGCAGGATGGGATGTTCGCCGAGATGGGCCTGGAACCGGGGATCTTCCTGGTGATCGGCCAGCAGGGCCATGAGGCCATCGGTCAGCGCATCGAGGCTGGCCACCAGGAAATGCCCCGAGCCCATGGCGGGATCCAGCACCCGCAGGTCGAGGAGGGTGGCCTCCACCTGGGCGGCCAGCCGCTGGGCTTCACGCTCGCGCCCGCGCCGCGCCACGGGATCGGTTTCGAGGTTCCGGGCCTCCACGCTGGCCCGCCAGGCCTCCATCAGGGGCGCGGCGCTGGCGCTCCGTTCCGCCAGCACGGGGCCCAGGGTGTCCTGCACCAGCCGGGCCACCAGGCTTTCGTGGGTGTAGTAGCTGGCGGTGGTGCGGCGCACCAGGCTGTCCTGGGAGATGGTGAGGGTGCCCGGGTCCAGGTGGAGCCGGTATTCCAGCAGGCCTTCGTACAGGCTGCCGAGCTGGCGAACGCCCAGATCGCGGAAATCCACCCGCAGGCGGGCGCCTTCGGCCGTGATGCGGCTGAGGGCATCCAGGGCGGGGATCAGTTCGGAATCCGGCACCTTGAGGGTGCGCAGCAGGGGGTGACGCTCGGGGTCGAACAGCCCGCCGTTGTAGTAGGGCAGGTCCAGGGCGGGATCGCCCCGATGCACGAGGTCGAAGAGGGATTCCAGGTGGCCCCAGGCCACGGCGCGGCGCCCGGCGGGCACCTTGCCTTCGTCCACGGCGGCGGCGGCCTGGTCCCGCAGGGCGTTCAGGCTCACGGCGGCGTAGGCGGGCTGGCGCACGGGCAGCAGTTCGCGGTCCTCGGCGTAGAGCAGGAAGAGCAGCCGGTACAGCAGCACCAGGGTGGCGCCTTCGAGGGCCCGGAGATCCTTCAGGGGGCTCTCCTCCAGGCCACGTTGGCCATCCTCGGTGGCATCGCGCCAGAGGCCCTTGGCCAGGGTGAGGAAGGCGCCCTGCTCGCCGTAGATGGCTTCTTCCAGCGAGGCGCCCACCACCTGGGCGAAGCGTTCGGCTTCTTCGCGCAGGCGGTCCAGCCCGCATCGGCCTGCGGCATCGCGGCGGAAGGCTTCGGGCCCGAAGAACACGGGGAAGAAGCGGAACCGGGCCCAGTCGCCTTCCTGCTCATGGGGCCGGGCGATGAGATCGGCCAGGTCCACTTCGAAGAAGGTGAGGGCCCGGCTGGCCGCGCCCCGCCAGTACAGGCGCCAGGCGCGGCCGTTGCTGAGGATGGCCCAGGCGATCCGATTGCCGGAATGGATGTGGGCGTCATCCAGGTAGCGGTTGATCTGGAGCACGGGATTTTCGCGGTCGGCCCCGGTTCCGCCGCTCTGCAGGGGGCGGTCCCAGTGTTTGGCCTCCAGCAGGGTGAGGGCGTGGGGATAGTAGGCTTCGGGCTGGCCCAGCCGCAGGGCCTGGGCAGCCTGGCCCTTGGCGGATTCATCCAGGAACAGGGCGTAGTCGGGCTTGCCGGAGCGCAGGGCCGTTTCCCGGTGGTAGGTGAAGCCCAGGGCCTTCAGCACGGGATCCAGCCACTGGTTGCGGGTGTCCTCCTCGTTGTGGGGCTGCCGGGTGCGTTCGTAGCCCTCCAGCAGCGCCTTCATCTCCCCGTGCAGATCCGCGCACCGTTCCGGCGTCCAGGCCCGCCATTCGGGGAAACCGGCCAGCCGCTCCAGGAGCAGGTGGTCCGAGAACAGCCCCTGGTTCAGGAACGGGTCGAACAGGCCGAGGCTGGGTTGGGAGGAACGGGGGAGCTGGGACATGAAAGGCCATCCGGCGAAGCGGAACCGAGGGGGACGTTCTGATTATGTCCGGGCGACGGCCGCCCCGAAGGGGTGAGGCGCGGAGCGCCGAATCAGGCGGCGCGCTACTGCGATTCCAGGGACTTGCAGCTGCGCCCGGCCATCCGCCTGCGGCGGCACGGCTCCGGGCGTCCCCCGGACGCCCTTCGCCTTGGCCTTGCGGCGCGCTGCTGCGATTCCACCAACGAACAAGGCCCCGTTCGGGGCCCTGTTCGTTGGTGGAGGTGGCGGGAGTCGAACCCGCGTCCAAGAAGCGTGGGGTGGAGGTTCATCCACAGGCTTGGTCCGTCTGGCGTGGCCTCTGCGGGGAAGACGGACAGACCCGATCGAGGACGCGCCTCCTGGTCTCGGGCTGCGTTCGGAGGCGCTCCGCAGTCCTATTCCGTTCCTCCCTTCGGCAGGCCGAAGCCACCCGTTGGAAGGTTTAACGAGCCCGCTACCGGGAGATTACGGGTCCTCGCTCGGCCGCTTACGCGGCGAGAGCCAGCTCAGTGTTGTGGTTGGCAGTTTTGTTTGGATCGGCTTGATGAGGGGGCCAGCCGA
>MWBB01000065.1 GCA_002068835.1 Acidobacteria bacterium ADurb.Bin340
CGCCACGGGCTGATCGTCTTCGCTGATCTTTGTGATTTCCCGTCTCTCTCAATCCTGCCGGTAGCGGCACCGCCGGTTAGCGCTATTCCTTCGGTAAGACCCCAGCAGAAACGCCGTTCAGCTTGGGCTGAACGGCGTTTCTGCTGGGGTTTGGTTCGGGTCGTTACTTCTTGTGGTAGTGGGTGTGCAGCAGGTGGTGGGCCTTGGGGCTGCCGGGCTCACCGAGGAATTCACGGTAGAGCTGCTGGATGTAGGGGTTCTCGTGGGACTTGCGCTTCTCGCAGTTTGAATCGATGGCGTAGAGGCCCTGGATGCGCTGCTGGAGCACGTCGGTGTCGGAGTGGATCAGGGGCTGGCCACCGCCGTTGATGCAGCCGCCGGGGCAGGCCATGATCTCGATGACGTGGTATTTGCTCTCGCCGCTCTGGATCTTCTCCAGGAGCTTGCGGGCGTTGCCGAGGCCGGATGCGACGGCGACCTTCAGGGTCAGGCCGTCGAGATCGATTTCGGCATCGCGGACACCTTCCATGCCGCGGACGGCGGTGAAGTTGACGTCCTTGAGCTCCTTCTTGGTTACCCACTCGTAGGCCGTGCGGAGCGCGGCTTCCATCACGCCGCCCGTGGCGCCGAAGATGACGGCGGCGCCCGTGGAATCGCCCAGGGGGTGGTCGAAGCCTTCGTCGTGCATCTTGGTGATGTCGATGCCGGCTTCCTTGAACATCTGGGAGAGTTCGCGGGTGGTGACGACATAGTCGACATCACGCACGCCGTTCTTCTGGAATTCGGACCGGGCGGCTTCGTACTTCTTGGCCTGGCAGGGCATGACGGAGACGACCACCAGATCCTCGGGCTTCACGCCGATCTTTTCGGCGTAGTAGCTCTTGGCGATGGCGCCCCACATCTGCTGGGGGCTCTTGCAGCTGGAGGGGATGTTGACCAGATCGGGGAACTGGAATTCCAGGAAGTTGATCCAGCCGGGGCAGCAGGAAGTGAGCACGGGCAGGTTCTCGCCCTTGGTTACGCGGCTGATGATTTCGGTGGCTTCTTCCATGATCGTGAGGTCGGCGCCGAAGTTGGTGTCGAACACGCCCTTGAAGCCCAGTTGGCGAAGGCCCGCCACCATGCGGCCGGTGAAGTCGGTGCCGGGGGCGAAGCCGAACATTTCGCCGATGGCGACACGAACCGCGGGAGCGATCTGCACCACGACGGTCTTCTTGGGATCGGCCAGGGCCTTCCAGACCTTCTTGGTGTAGCTGATGCCGGTCAGGGCGGCGGTGGGGCAGACGTTGACGCACTGTCCGCACATCACGCAGTTGGTGTCCTTCAGGGGCATCATTTCCGGCGAGGCGACGACGGCCTTGAAGCCGCGTCCGAAGCCCGTGAGGGTCTTCACCGTCTGGATGTCGCTGCAGGCGGTTTCGCAGCGACGGCACATGATGCACTTGTTGAGGTCGCGCTTGATGCCGCCGCTGCTGATGTCGACGGGGTAGCAGGACTCCTCTCCCTTGTAGCTGAGGTTCTCGATGCCGAATTCCTTGGCCAGGGACTGCAGTTCGCAGTGCTGGTTCTTGGCACAGGTGAGGCAGTCGAAGGGGTGGTCGGAGAGGAGCAGTTCCAGCACCGTTCGACGGGCCTGGATGACTTCCGCCGTGTTGGTGCGGATGGTCATGCCTTCGCTGATGGGGGTGCAGCAGGCGGGGACCATGCGCTTCCGGCCACCCTGCTCGGCTTCCACCATGCAGACGCGGCAGGAACCCACGCGGTGCTCGACGTTGAAACCCTCCAGGTTCATGTGGCAGAGGGTGGGAATGTAGACGCCGTCCACGGCCTTGGCAGCATCCAGGATGGTCTGGCCCTGGCTGGCCTCGACGGCAGTGCCGTTGATCGTGATGTTTGCCATTGGGGTTCCTCGGCTTAGCGGATTTCGATGGCGCCGAATTTGCACTTGGTCATGCACACGCCGCACTTGATGCACTTGGACTGATCAATGAAGTGGATTTCCTTGACCTTGCCGCTGATGCAGACGGCAGGGCAGTTGCGCGCACAGGCGGTGCAGCCGATGCACTTGTCCTCGACGACCCAGTACTGCTTGAGGTTCTTGCAGACGCCGGCGGGGCACTTGTGGTCCTTGATGTGGGCTTCGTACTCGTCCCGGAAGAACTTGATGGTGGAGAGCACGGGGTTGGGGGACGTCTGACCCAGGCCGCACAGGCTGGTCTTCTTGATGACCTCGCCCAGCACTTCGAGCTTCTCGATGGCATCGTTCTCGGCCTTGCCTTCGGTGATGGTGCAGAGGAGCTCGTGGAGGCGCTTGTTGCCGATGCGGCAGGGGGTGCACTTGCCGCAGGATTCCTCCAGCGTGAACTCAAGGTAGAACTTGGCGATGTCCACCATGCAGGTGTTCTCGTCCATCACGATCATGCCGCCGGAACCCATCATCGAGCCGATGGCCTGGAGGTTTTCATAGGTGATGGGCGTATCCAGGTGTTCCTTGGTCATGCAGCCGCCGCTGGGGCCGCCGGTCTGGACGGCTTTGAACTCGCCGCCGCCGCGGATGCCGCCGCCGATGTCGAAGATCACTTCCCGCAGGGTGGTGCCCATGGGGACTTCCACCAGGCCCACGTTGTTGATCTTGCCGGCCAGGGCGAACACCTTCGTGCCCTTGGATTTCTCGGTGCCGATGGAGCTGAACCAGTCCGCGCCCTTGAGGATGATGGGCGGGATGTTGGCCAGGGTTTCCACGTTGTTGACGCAGGTGGGCACTTCCCAAAGGCCCTTTTCGGCAGGGAAAGGGGGCTTGGTGGTGGGCTCGCCGCGCTTGCCTTCGATGGAGCGCAGGAGGGCGGTTTCCTCGCCGCAGACGAATGCACCGGCGCCCAGCTGGAGGCGAACGTCGAAATTGAAGCCCGAGCCCAGGATGTTCTTGCCGAGGAGGCCCAGTTCGCGGCTCTGGGCGATGGCCTTTTCCAGGCGCTGAATGGCCAGGGGGTATTCGGCGCGGATGTAGATCACGCCCTGTTCGGCGCCCACGCAGTAGCCCGCGACGGCCATGGCTTCCAGAACGGAGCAGGGATCGCCTTCCATGATGGAGCGGTCCATGAACGCGCCGGGATCGCCTTCGTCGGCATTGCAGACGATGTACTTCTCCGCGCCTTCGGCCTTCATGGCGGCCTGCCACTTCAGGCCCGTGGGGAAGCCTGCGCCGCCGCGGCCACGGAGGCCGGACTTGAGCATGAGGTCCACCACCTGCTCGCGGCTGTATTCCGTAAGCACCTTGCCGAGGGCCAGCCAGCCTTCGGCGGCGATGTACTCGGCCACGCGCTCAGGGTTGATCAGGCCGCAGTTGCGGAGAGCGATGCGCATCTGCTTCTTGTAGAAGGGCATCTCGCCGCTCTTGGGGATGCGCTTCTGGGTGATGGGTTCCAGGTAGAGGAGGCGCTCGACGGGCCTGCCGCCAATGATGTGCTCCTCGACGATGGCCTTGGCGTCTTCGGGCTTCACCTGGGTGTAGAAGACGTGCTCAGGCTGGACCAGGACGATGGGGCCCTTCTCGCAGAAGCCGAAGCAGCCCGTCTTGAGCACCTGGACCTTCTTGGCGAGGCCGTTGGCGGCGAGGGCGGCGTTCAGGTTGGCAACGATGTCGTTGCTGGCGCTGGCGATGCAGCCGGTGCCGCCGCAGACGAGGATGTCGCGCTCAAAGCCGGCCTTGTGGCCCGCCTCGTTGAGGCGCAGGCCGAGGAGGTGGCGCAGGGCCTGGTGGCGCTCCTGCAGTTCCGCAAAGGTGTTGATTCGTTCCATTTTCATCGATAGGCCCCTCAGTCCTTGTACTCTTCGAGGATCTTGGCTACGTCGGTGTGGGCGACCTTGCCGTAGACCTTCTCGTTGACGGTGAGCACGGGGGCCAGGCCGCAGGCGCCGATGCAGCGGACGACATCGATGGAGAACTTCATGTCCTCCGTGACCTCGCCACCCTTGATGCCCAGCTGGCGCTCGAACTCGGCCAGCACCTTGTCCGCGCCCTGCACGAAGCAGGCCGTGCCCAGGCAGACCGCCACGTTGTACTTACCCTTGGGCGTGGTGGTGAAGTAGTTGTAGAAGCTCACCACGCCGGAAACCTCGGAGTGCTGGATGTTCAGCCGCTTGGCGATCCAGATCTGCAGCTCCTTCGGGAGGTACCCGAAGATGTGCTGAGCCTTGTGGAGGATGGAGATCAGGTCGCCTTTGCGCCGAGGACTGCACGGATCGAAATTGACGCTGACGATGAAGTGTTCGAGCTGCTCGAACATCTCCTTTGCCAGGCCGTTTTGGCAGCAGGTTTCTTTTGCGGCTTCCAAGGTGTCCTCGCGTGAGAAAGAAGGTTGTGGATGGTCCACCGCGCGTAGGGTCCACCCCTGGGGGGTGCCCGAAGTCGGGTGCAGGGTTCATCCTGCCCGAATCGATCTTCGAAGAGCGAAAGACGTGACCGTGTTCATCCTGCTTGTGGTCATGTGCACAAATTTTTACGCAGGGTGTTGTGTAAGCTACCTGATTTCAATATTGCGAATAAAATAATTCTAGCGCCTGGCTGGGGGGCGCCCCCCCCTTCCGGAGGGAGCAAGGGTTGTCTCGGGGTCCGGCTGGAGGTTTCCGGACATCCCGAGGGCGAGTGAGAACCGATGGCTCCGCGCCTGGGTGGGGCACGCTACGTTAGAGATCCCAGGGCTCGCCGCTGAAGGAGGTTGGGATGTTGGTGGAATCGAACCTTTCGAAGGGTTATCCCGCCTGTTTCGATCTCCGCATCGACTGGAGCGAAATCGATGCCCTGGGCCATGTCAACAACCTGGCCATCATGCGGTACGTGCAGTCTGCGCGGGTGAACGTCCTGGAAGCGATGGGGATGATGGAGCACCACCGGACCACGGGTGTGGGGCCGATCCTTGCGAAGACCTCCTGCCAGTTCCTCCGGCAGCTCCACTACCCGGGCGGCGTGCGGGTCTGTTCGGAAACGGATCATCTCAAGACCACCAGCTTCCAGATGAATCACATCGTTCTGAATGATCAGAATGAAAAAATAGCCGAAGCTCATGATGTTATTGTTTTGTTTGACTTTAATCGTAATATAAAGCACACTCTCTCGGCTGATTTCCGTGACCAGGTGATGCGCTTCAGCTCAGGAAGGATGGCCTGAGGTTCTTGGGTTGGAATTGGCATCAGACAGGCGTTTGTGAAGATTTGATGATCGTTGTTCAGGGGTCTGGATCGCAAAGGATAGGCTTGCGGCTTCCGCCAGGAGGGTGACGGAGCGTTTGGCCCGGGTCAGTCCCGTGTAGAGGATTTCCCGGGACAGGGCCCGATGCGCGCCCTGGGGCAGCAGCAGGAGAACCCGGTCGAATTCGGAACCCTGGGCCTTGTGGATGGTCATGGCGTGGCAGAGCTGCAGGGCGCCCCTCAAGGCTTCCACCGGGAAGGCGCGCGGGCCTTCGAGGGACGGGAACACGGCCGCCTGCCGCACCTCGTCGGCGAAGACCACCTTCAGGACCACGCCCACATCGCCGTTGAAGAGGCCTCGGCGGGGGTCGTTGACGCTCATCAGGACGGGCTCCCCGGCGTAGAAGGGCGTTCCGCCCCGCAGCCCCTGTCCCGTCTGGGGCTGCATCCACTGGTGGAACAGCGCATTGAGGCCTTCGACGCCGCGGGCATCGCCGGTGTCCTTGAGGGCACAGAGGATGCGGGCCCGCCCCGATGCTTGAACCAGGGCATGGAAGTTCTCCAGGTCCTCGGCTGCCCACGGATGGGGCCCCTGGCCGTAGATGCGATGGGCGGGGGCCAGGATGTGGTCATCGGCCATCACCACCTCCCGGAACCAGCGTTCGAGGGCGGCGGGGACATCGTCTTCGAGGCGCTCCACGCCTTCGAAGAGGAGGTCCGCCGCGCAGTTCCGAAGCGGAATGAGGTCGCCGTCCGGGACCTCGCCGCGGTGGATGCTCTGAGCTGCGAGCAGCACGTGGCGGCCTGCGGGATCCCCGGCGCGCATCCGGTAGCTCTCGGTCAGTCGCTGGACAGTGTCGGGCAGCCCGGAGACGAGATCCCGGAAGGCGCATCCGGCCTCCACGCTGGGGAGCTGGTCCGCGTCTCCGAGCAGCACGAGCCGCGTTCCTGCTGCTCGTGCGCGGAAGAGCTGGTCCATGAGTTCAAGGCTGATCATGGAGGCTTCGTCCACGATCACCACCTGCGCTTCCAGGGGATGGGATTCGTCGTGCCGAAACCGCGCCAGGGCCGGGTTCCAGCCCAGGAGGCGATGCAGGGTCCGGGGTTCGGGCAGTTCCGTCCTCAGGCGCTGATCTGCGGGATCCGGCGCATCGAGAGCATCCAGGGCCTTCCGGAGGGCTTCGCCCATCCGCTGGGCGGCCTTGCCGGTGGGGGCGGCGAGGGCGATCCGCGTGGGGTCTGCGCCGGGCTGATGCAGCAGGGCCCGCAGCAGGGCCACGACGATGGACGTCTTGCCCGTGCCCGGTCCCCCGGTGACGAGGGCCAGGGGCCGCGCCAGCGCCGTTTCCACCGCAGCCCGCTGTTCACGGGACAGGACCACGGGATGGGCGTAGAGGGTTTCCGGTGGCGGGGCGACGGCAAGGGGCGGGTCTTCGAGCAGGTTCCGGACCGATTGGGCCAACCGGGTTTCGGCGCGGTGCAGCCGGAAGAGGTAGAGCCACCCTTCTTCCAGAATGAGCGGCCGCGCTTCGCCGGGACTCCCGACGAGGGGCGCGATGGCGGGGTGCTCCAGCAGGTCTGGAAGCTCCAGGCTTCCCTGTCCGCAGGCCTTCAGGAAGGTCCAGGCGGCATCACCTTCCTGACTGCGCAGCGGCATCCGGACATGGCCGTGTCCTTCGGCCACCAGCAGGGCGAGGGCCAGCGCGAAAAGGCTCCTGCGCGAACGTTCTTCCAGCGGTTCGGGGAGCCTCGCCAGTTCCCAGGCGAAGACCAGGAGGTGATCCTCTTGGCCGGATTCGCGCAGGGCCTGGTGGAAGCGGGGCGGGAGGTTCCGCAGTCCCGGGTGGAGGGGAGCCAGGGCGGAAGCGGGATCAAACATGCTGGGCACCTCCCGCAGCGGCGGGAATCAGCCGCGCCAGGGGCAGATCGGCGAGATCGGACCGGTAGCCCAGCACCTCCTCCCAGGTGGGGCGGTGGGTCCATACGCCTTGGTCATGACGGAGGCCCCGCACGAACACGTAGATCACGCCGCCGAACAGCTGCTCGTAGGCCTCGCGGTTGTCGATGCCCAGGAAGCGGCAGGTGGTCAGCGTATAGACCTTGACCTGGAGTCCGTAGGATTCCTGGACCACGGAGCCCACCGCGCTGGGACCGTACTCCGGCAGGCGGTTGGTCTTCCAATCCAGGATGAACGTGCGGCCCTGCCATTCGAAGAGCGCATCGATGGAGCCCGTGAGCAGGTCCTTGCCGACGGGGTAGGGCGTGAGGAAGTCGAGTTCCCGCAGCAGCCGCGGACCGGCTTCCGCCAGGATGGTGCTGCCGCCCCCCGGCAAGGGAAGCGGCCGTCCCAGGCCGCGGTGGATCCATTCGGCCACCACCCTGCGGCCCTCGCCCGGATGATGGCGTTGCAGGCGCTCCGCGACCACCGGCAGGGACAGCCATCGTTCGAAATCCGTTTCCTGGAACGTGTCCAGAGGCATTTCCTCGAAGAGCGCGTGAACGGCGGTGCCCAGGCGGGCGCCGCCCCGGGGGCCATCCTCCGGATCCATGGGCGCGTCCGGCACCGCAGGCTCGTCGAGCCGCCCTTCGTCGCCGTGGTCGCTGAGGCGGGCCAGGGAGGAGAAGGAGAAGACCCAGGTGGGTCGGCTCCGCTTCTTCCAATCGTCGAAAGCGGTCTGGGGCAGCGGCGGCAGGAGGGGAGGCGTCCAGTCCGCCAGGCGTTCGGAGGCGTCCAGGGGAGCCACGGTGGCCTTTGGCGGCTGGAGCGGTCGGAAGTCCGAGGCCCGGTCCGAGGAGGATTCGGATGCTTCCAGATCGTGGAGGCGCGCATTGAGGTTCGCGTAGGGCCCCTTGGCCTTGCCGAGGGCGAGGCGCGGAAGGATCAGCTGACCCTGGGCGCGGGTGAGGGCCACGTAGGCCAGCCGTTCGCCCTCCTCCTGGGCTTCCCACGCGATGCGATCCCTCGTGGCCTTGGGGGCCGCGCTCCTGGAACCCAGCCAGACGCGGCGGCCCTGCGATGGATCGTGGAAACGGTGGCGCTGGTCCTGGGTGGATCCTTCCGACCAGGCGCCGAACAGGGCCACCACCGGGGCTTCGAGGCCCTTGGATTTGTGCATGGTCATGATCTGGATGGCGCCTGCGGTGCGCTCCAGGCGCTGGGTGTCCGCATCATCGCCGGAGGGGCGATCCTGGTCCTGGATCCAGGCCTGGAGGGTGCGGGCCAGGTCCGCCAGGGTGGCGTGGCGGCTGAGGGCCTCGTGGTGCAGCGCCTCCAGGATGTGGAGGATGTTGGTGAGGCCCCGCTGGCTGTCCGAAAGGAACAGCTGGCGGCGGGTGATGCCGCTGTCCCGCACCAGGCTGGAGAAGAACTCCGCGAAGCGGCGCGTCCGGGCCAGCTCTCCCCAGTGGGCCAGGCGGCGCAGGACGGGGTGGTGTTCCGGGAGATCCCGGGACCGTTCGGCCTCGCGGAAGCTGAACCCGAAGAAGGGGCCCAGAAGGGCCTTGGCCCGTCGGCTTTCGTCCCAGGGCTGTTCCACAGCGAGGAGCAGGTCGCGGATGGCGAGGGCCTCCGGGCTCTCGAAAAGGCCCTCCTGCTTGTAGAAGGCGCAGGGGAGCCCGTGTTCGCGAAGCACCTGGGCGATCTCCAGGCCCTCCTTCCCTGTGCGGGTCAGCACGAAGATGCCTTCCGGTCCGATGGGTCTCGCGGTTTCGCCAGCCGCAAGGCGGGGCCCTCGGGCAAGGAGATCCCGCAGCGTCCGGGCGATGGCCTGAGCCGCCTCGCGCCGCATGGAGGCCGCGGATCCTTCGGGGATCTCCAGCACCTGGAGGGCCGGGAGCGGCTGCCCATCCCCATCCTGGATCCGCAGGGTGGTCTTCCCGCACTTCACGGCGGTGACGTAATGATCAGCGTTGCCGCCCGTGAAGAAGCCCTGATCGAAGATCGTGTTGCAGCGTTCGATGACTTCCCGGGTGGAGCGGTGGTTCGTGTCCAGTTCCTGGGCGGGGCGGCCGGATCGGCGCTGCACCTCTTCCACAGCGGTGAGGTAGGTGGGCAGGTCGCCACCCCGGAAACCGTAGATGGCCTGCTTGGGGTCGCCCACCAGGATCAGGCGGTGGCGGCCCTCCTCCGCTTCCAGGAAGAGCTTGCGAAAGATGGCCCACTGGTTGGCGTCCGTATCCTGGAATTCGTCGATGAGCGCGACCCGGAAACGGTCCCGCAGACGCTTCACCAGGCCCTCCCCGCCGGGGCCCGTTACGGCGGTCTTCACCAACTGAATCATGTCGTCGAAGTCGTAGAGGCCGCGTTCCTGCTTCCAGCGGGCCATCTCGTCGGCAATGGCCTCCAGGAAGGCCCCGGCGAAGACGGCTTCCGGCGTGGTGGCCTGGGCCCGGAGGGTTTCGAAGGCCTCCGCGAGACGGGCGGTCTCGCCGGTGAACCCGGGCTTGGCAAGCACTTCGTACCCGGCGAGGTCGCCTCCGGCCAGGAGCCAGAAGGTGCGGGGCTCCGCGCCGTTCCGCCATGCGTTCCAGGCTTCGAGAAGCGCACCCATCACCCGGCGAAGCCTGCCGTAGCTGGTCTTGTAGACCTTGCCGGCCTTCAGGCCCTGGAGCATCGGACAGCCGGGGCCCGCCTCGCCCCCGCCCTCCAGTTCGGCGCACAGTGCTTCTGCGAGGTCCGCCGGAAAGGCCTCCAGGGCGGCCTCCAGGGGGCCGGAATCCGGCAGCTCCAGGTGGCTCCGCTCGGCCAGCGCCTGCTTCAGGAAGGTGCCGAGGGCTTCGAACCCCTTGAAGTGCTCCAGCGCCAGGGCGAACAGGTCCCGGTCGGCGCCCTGGGCGAAGCGGGTGCGGGCCAGGGTCCGGAAGGCGGTCCAGAAGGCCTCTTCGGAAGCCACGGCCTCCTGCCGGAACAGGCGGCCCCCTTCGAAGGCCGAATCCCGGAGGATCTGCTGGCAGAAGCCGTGGATCGTATCGAGGGTGGCCCGATCGAAGGCCCTCAGCGCGGTGTCCAGGGCAGCCCGTTCGGTGGGGCCGATCACCCGGGCGGGTTCGCCTACGGTGGCGGTGTCCTCCCGCAGGGCCACGAGGGCTTCGAGCTTGGCGCGCACGCGGCTCCGCAGCTCCAGGGCGGCCTTCTGGGTGAACGTCACCACGCAGATTTCTTCGAGGGCGACGCCTTGCAGCAGGAGGTCCACCACCAGGTGCTCAAGGGTGTAGGTCTTGCCAGTTCCCGCGCTGGCCTGGATGACCGCGTGCCCGGTGCCGATGCGATCCAGGACCGCGGGGAAGCCGATGCGCACACTGCTCATGGCAGGCCTCCTGCGTGGAAGGTGCCGGTCTGCTCCAGGAACTCCCCCAGCCTGCGCCGCGCGAGGTCCAGGGGATCGGGCGGCGGCGGGAAGCGTGCGGGATCCGGCACGGGGCCCCACACGGTGCTGTAGCCTTCCCGGGCGTGGTCCAGGTGGAACGCGCGGAGGTCTTCGGCGGTCAACCGCTGTTCCTCCCAGCCCTCCAGCACTGCCTCGATGGGCAGGAAGAGGGCGTGATCGCCTTCCAGAAGCTCCCGGAGCCACTCGGCGAGGCGCGCCTGAGCCTGGTCCCGGGACAGGGCCTGGAAGGCGTAATGGCCCGCCTGGGGGGTGTCTTCGCCTGCGAAGAAGAAGCACGCGCCCCGCTCGATGCCCTCCCGCCCCGAGGCGGTGAGGACCAGGTGGTCCACGAAGGCCCGGAGGGCCCGTTTGCGGGTCTTGGCCCCGGCCTTGGGCTGGAAGGCTCCCCGCTCCAGGAAGAGCGCGGCCTCTCCCAGCCGTTCCTTCAGGTCCCCGGCCAGTTCCACGCGCACGGCGCCTTGGGCGGTTGCGAATTCCAGCCGCAGCGGCGGCAGGGTTTCATCTGCAGCAGCGCGGCGGGAGCGGGCGGATCCCAGGCGCAGGCGCCGGATCGGATGGGGCTGGCTGCGCAGGGTTCCCACCCAGGCTTCGATGCGGGGGCCGCAGGCCTTCCATTCGGCTTCCGCAAAGAGCCCGTGGGGGGCCCGGCCCTGGCGCTGGAGCGGGGCCAACTGCCTGAAGAAGGTGTTTTCGGGATCGGTGTCCTCCGAAGCGCAGGCGAAGGCGACCTCCTGCTGCAGGCGGTGGCTCTCCAGGAAGGCGGTCTGGAAGGCCTCCTCCTCGATGCGGTCCCGGTCCTCCAGGTCTTCGCTCCGGAGTCCGAGGCGGACGGCGGCGGCGCCCGTGAGGGGGCATTCCAGCCACCGTGTCAGATCCGTCAGGCTGATGCGCACGATATTCGGGAGCTCTGTCCGGCCTGTGCCCGGATGGTCCAAGGCCTCCTGCAGCAGGGTGCGGAGTTCCGGCGGGGCAGGAAGATCATCCAGGAAGGGGGGAAGCTCCAGCGGCCCGGCCGCCCGCAGGTCGCGCCCCAGACGGAGGGCGCGAGCCTCCTCGATGGCCGGGACCGAGCAGGTGCGAAGGGGGGATTCCACCTCCGGGAACCACTGGGGGAAGTAGGAGGGATCGAAGCGCCGGAGCGGGTGTTCGATCCGCAGAGGATCGTGGTTTCCGCTGGGGGCGAAGCGTTCCTGGAGGTAGCGCCCTGCGAGGGCCCGCAGTCCCTTGAAGAGGCTGGAGGGCTCCCGCCGCTCCCCG
>MWBB01000066.1 GCA_002068835.1 Acidobacteria bacterium ADurb.Bin340
AACCCTTGTCAGCTCCAGCAAGCACCTGTAGCTATTTCTCTGCTTCAGCTCCAATGCGGCACCTTTTTTGAGATATTTAAAAGCTATTTTAGGATTTCTAGATTCATTAAGATTCCACATCGAATAGCATGCTTCTGAATTTCCAGCTTCAGCTGCTTTTTCAAGCCAGCGTATTTCATATGTAATATCACATAATCTCAACATTGCTTCTGTATCACCAAAATATGCTTGAATTTTAAGACGGAATACAGGTCTACAATAAGCATAATAAGCAATTGGAGCAAGAACAATAATAATAGATGGCACCAAAATGATTGCCAAAGGTTTAATAACATCTTTTTTGAATTCCATGGATCACCTTTTGAAATTTACATTGTTTTTGTTTTGTGGCGTAAGCGTAATGCAATAGGTTCCTCCATCCCTGGCTTTGTATTCACCCATATCCTTCGTCGGTAGACTTATTGGATCCAGACCAACTTTACAAAAATATCCATTAACAAAATTGTGTTCTTCGTCATTGTATATTTTTTTATCGGATTTAAATCGAATCAATTCGTGATGGTCCCGAAGGGATTCGATAAGTTCTCGACTTGGACCTTTCAGGAGGCGCCGTGTGTGCGGGTATTTCAAGAGAAGGTAAGCCCTTGACACTTGAGTGGAGCCCGGCGTGAAGACCTGACCCCGCAAGAAGGATGTCATGGTGCGTTGGAGCGGATCGGTCATGCCCACAAGCCAAGCCACCACATCTTTTTCATTTACATGATGTGTGTAGCTGGCGTAATAAGGCACCTCCAGGAAATCGTGCATATTCGCGCCGCCGCCGTAGGTAACCAAACGGAAGAAGGCGGGCACCGGCTTCACAGAAGAAACGGCCGAGCCCGACACAGGTTCAAAGCTGGCCAAGGTGCCCAAGCGGGACTGAGCCACGGCCGCGGCGATGGCCCCCTGGCTGTGCGCATGCTATCCACAAGCTGGGCCTCGAGGCGGGCCTTGATGGCTTCGCGGATCTGGCGCTGCTGGGTCATGGCGCCCCCAGAAAGGCGCGGGTCAAGGCCCCGCGGGCAGCCAGCTGGAGCAGCGTGACCTTGTAGACCTTGCCGCCCCAGGTGATGGTCTTGGTTTCCTCCAGCCCAGCCACATCCGCCGTGGCGAAGCGCAGCACCTTGGTGCGGCCCGCCAGCACCATGTCCCCCGCCAGCGCATCCTCGGCAGTCGCCACACTGGGCGATCCGTTGACCACCCGGCCATCCCAGAGGGTGACCGGATCGCCAACCTCACCGAGGATGGAGCGGATCTCGCTGGTGGGGTCGAAGGCCATGGCTACTCCTGGCCTTCCTTCTTCTTCTCGATGGCCGCCTTCACGGCAGCGAGCACCTTGGGCTGCCCGGCCTGGGCCTGCAGCCCGCCGATGTCGAGGTCATGTTCCTCGGCATAAGCGATCAGCTCACCGGCCTTCATTTCTTCGAGGGGCTTGGCCTGCTTTTCCTTCTCGGCGTAGACCACGGCCTTGCTATCCACTTCACAACGGCGCCATAAATGCCCCAGCCGTTCCCTACACCGGAATGACCACGATCTCCGGGTCGACTTCGGCCTTGAGGATGCCTTCGATGGCGACGAGGGTGCCGGTGAGGCCGCTGGGGCAGGTGGTGCAGGCGCCCATGTAGCGGATCATCACCTGTTTTTCGTGGCGGCCCACGATTTCCAGGCCGCCGCCGTCGGCGGCGAGGGCGGGCAGGATCTGGACCGAGAGCACCTTGCGGACCTGCTCCAGGAACGCGTCATCGGGATCGTAGGCGGGGGTGGGCACGGCCTGCATGAACACCGACACCACGTGGCCCACCTCGAAGAGGGCCTTGGCCAGTTCATCGGCCTCGGCGATCTCGCGGCTGGGGAAGCTCTTGGGGAAGCCCACCGCCACGGGCTGGCGCAGCACGAACTTCACTGCGTTGGGGTTCGGGGTGTATTCGATTTCGGCGATCTTGGGCATGGCAGGCCTTTTTCACCAAGGAGCACGTGGAGGAGGCAAGGAAAGCAGAGGGGCGGGGGGGGCGGATTCAGAGGTCGAGGGCCACGCCGGCGGTTCTCGGCGCCTGCGGGTGGATGCGTTCACTCGGTTGAAACGGTCTCTTCCCCCTGGAGGGCGCTGTGGAGGGTGGCCCAGGGCAGCACCGCGCACTTCACGCGGCTGGGCAGGTCCTTCACGCCCTGGAAGAGGGTGAGGCGGCCCAGGATGTGGGGATCGGCGGCGGGATCCAGGTTGCCGCGGATCATCTCCCGGAACTGGGCGATCATGGTTTCGGCTTCCTCCACCGTCTTGCCCTTCACGTTCACGGTCATCAGGGAGCTGCTGGCCTGGGAGATGGCGCAGCCGTGGCCCTGGAAGCGGACTTCCTGGACCAGGCCATCGGCCACCACGAGGCTCACTTCGATGTCATCGCCGCACAGGGGGTTCAGGCCGTGGGCGTGGTGGGTGCAGGGATCGAGCTTGCCGAAGTTCCGGGGCTTCTTGTTGTGTTCGAGGATGACCTGTTGATACAGCTCGCGGGGATCAGTCATGGAAGACCCTAATCAAATGAGAAATTCACCACGGAGGCACGGAGGGCACGGAGCAAAGGCGTTGAATCGAAACGGTTGCATGGCGGAGGCGGTTCGGAAGGTTCACCAGGGTCATGTCTCCCATGCCATCGACGCTCCTGAACACTTGGGGGTTCTCCAGGTCTCCGGGGTGGCTCCTAGCCGAAGATCTCCTTGACCTTCAGGATACCGGCCACCAGGGCATCCACATCGGCGGTGTCGTTGAAGTAGGCGAAGGAGGCGCGGGTGGTGGCGGGCACGCCCAGGCGCTGCATCACGGGCTGGGCACAGTGGTGGCCGGCCCGCACCACGATGCCTTCGTGGTCCAGGATGCTGCCCACATCGTGGGGGTGGATGCCCTCCAGCACGAAGGAGATGACGCTGGCCTTTTCGCGGGCCTGGCCCAGGATTCGCAGCCCGGGGATGGCTTCCAGGCGCTCGGTGGCGTAGGCCAGCAGCGCGGCTTCATGGGCGGCAATGCGGTCCAGGCCGAGGGCCTTGAGGTAGTCGAGGGCTGCGCCGAGGCCGATGGCGCCACTGATGTTGGGAGTGCCCGCTTCGAACTTGCCGGGCAGGCCGATGTAGGTGGTCTTCTCCCAGGACACGGACAGGATCATGCTGCCGCCGCCGTGCCAGGGGGGCATGGCCTCCAGCAGTTCCCGTTTGCCGTAGAGCACGCCGATGCCCGTGGGGCCGCTGAGCTTGTGGCCGCTGAACACGTAGAAGTCGGCATCGAGATCCTGAACATCCACGGGCAGGTGGGGCACCGCCTGGGCGCCATCCACCAGCACCGGGATGCCCTTGGCGTGGGCGGCCTGGATGAGTGCCTTCACGGGGTTCACGGTGCCCAGCACGTTGGAAACCTGCACGACGCCCACCAGCTTCGTGCGGGGCGTGAGCAGCGCATCGAGCCCATCCAGGATCAGCTCGCCCGCATCGTTCATGGGGATGACGCGGATCGTGGCGCCCTTCTCGGCGGCCAGCATCTGCCAGGGGACGATGTTGGCGTGGTGCTCCATGGCGGAGAGCAGGATCTCGTCGCCCGCCTGGAGGTTGGCCCGGCCCCAGCTCTGGGCCACGAGGTTGATGGCCTCCGTGGTGCCCCGGGTCCAGATGATCTCCTTGGTGCTGCGGGCGTTGAGGAAGGACCGCACCTTCTCCCGGGCCTCCTCGTAGCGGTCCGTGGCCTCCTGGCTGAGGGTGGAGACGCCCCGGTGCACGTTGGTGTGCTCCCGCAGCTGGTAGTGGGCCATGCGCTCCACCACGGAGCGGGGGCAGAGGCCGCTCACGGCGCTGTCCAGGTAGATCAGGCGGCGCCCCTTGAAGGGCTCCGTGAGCAGCGGGAAGTCCTGCCGCAGCGCGGCCACATCCAGCAGGGCGGGGGCGTGGGTCATCTCAAAGCTCCAGGCCGTCGGCATGGGTGCGCTCCAGCACGGCCTTGCGGAGCTGGCGGCGCAGGCTGGGCACCGGGATGGTGGCCAGCACATCGGCGGCAAAGGCGTAGGTGAGGAGGTTCCGGGCCAGGGCGGGCGTCATGCCGCGGCTCTGGAGGTAGAACAGTTCCTCGGGGTCCAGCTGGCCGATGGCGGCGCCGTGGGCGCACTTCACATCGTCGGCGTAGATCTCCAGCTCGGGCTTGGCGTCCACCCGGGCCCGTTCGCTCAACAGGAGGCTGCGGGCCTGCTGGCGGGCATCCGTCTGCTGGGCGCCGGGCATCACGTGGATCCGGCCGTTGAAGACCGAGCGGCTTTCGCCATCCACGATGCTCTTGTAGAGCTGGCGGGTGCGGCAGGCGGGCACGGCGTGGGCGATGCGGCTGTGGGTGTCCACCAGCTGGCTGCCGTCCAGCAGCGCGAGGCCGTCCAGCTCCAGTTCCGCCTCGGACTGGGCCAGGGTGATCTCCGGCACCAGGCGGCCCAGGCGGCTGCCCAGGTGGACCGTGCGCAGGGCGTAGGCGGCGTGGCCTTCGAGGCGCGCGCCCAGGCTGGCCAGGTGGAAGGCTTCGAGGGATTCCCGCTGGATGCGCTCGTGGTGCAGGCGGGCGCCTTCGTGGAGCACCACCTCTGCCACGGGGCAGCTCAGGTAGGTGCCGGTGCCCAGATGCTCCTCCACCAGGGTGGCCTGGGCGCCCTTTTCCAGCACCACGTGCAGGCGGGGCAGGGAAAGGGCGGGGGCCTCCGCGGTGCCTGCATTGCAGAAGACCACGTGCAGCACCGTTTCCACCCGCAGGCCTGCGGGGATGACCAGCAGGGCGCCTTCCGTGAAACGGGCGGTGTTGAGGTCTGCAAAGGGATCACCGCCGGGAGCCACCAGGGTGCCAAAGCCCTGGGCGGCTTCCGTGGCCTGGGTCAGGCGCAGGAGGCGGACGCCGGGAGGCAGGGCGCTGAGGTTGCTGAGGTGGGGCGCGAAGGCTCCGTTCAGGAAGGCGATGCGGGTGCCCGGCGCCTCCGGCAGCATGGCCGGGGCGCCCGGCGCGGGCGCTGCCGAAGGCCGGAAGGCGAATTCCCGAAGGGGTTTGAGGTCCGTGTACTTCCAGGCCTCCTCGCGGGTCGTGGGCAGGTCGCGGCCTTCCAGGGCGGCTTCGGCCCGGGCCCGAAGGTCCGGCCAATGGCCAGGGCGGGGCAGGGCGAGCAGGTCGCCCAGCAGGGATGCAGGAGCGGCCACCGCCATCACGCCCTCCCGGCCGCGGCGGCCTCGGCCTTCACCCAGTCGTAGCCCCGCTCTTCCAGCTCCATGGCCAGTTCCTTGCCGCCGCGCTTCACGATGCGGCCCTGGCTCAGCACGTGGACCTGGGTGGGGTGGATGGTTTCCAGCAGGCGGGGGAAGTGGGTGATGAGCAGCAGGGCCCGTTCGGGCTTCATCTGGCGGTTCACCGCCTCGCCCAGCACGCGCAGGGCGTCGATGTCCAGGCCGCTGTCCAGCTCGTCCAGGATGGCCAGCCGGGGCTCCAGCACGGCCATCTGCAGGATCTCGTTGCGCTTCTTCTCGCCGCCGCTGAAGCCTTCGTTGAGGCTGCGATCCAGGAAGGCGGGATCCATCTTCACGTCCGCCACCTTGACCCGCACGAAGTCGTCGAACTCCAGGGGATCCAGTTCGTCGCGGCCATCGGCCTCGGCCTTCTTGTTGTAGGCCAGGCGCAGGAACTGGGCGTTGGAGACGCCCGGCACTTCGATGGGGTGCTGGAAGCCGAGGAACAGCCCCGCCCGGGCCCGCTCGTCCGCCTCCAGTTCGAAGAGGTTCTTCCCGTCGAACAGCACTTCGCCTTCGGTGACTTCGTAGGAAGGATGCCCGGCGAGCACCTTGCCGAGGGTGGATTTGCCCGAACCGTTGGGACCCATGATCGCGTGGACCTCCCCGGCGTTCACTTCCAGGTCGATGCCGCGAAGCACCTCGTTCGCACCGATGCGTGCCTTCAGACCGCGAATGCTCAGCATGAAAAACTCCATCAAAAGGAATGGCGAAAGGGTTATCCCACCGAGCCTTCAAGCTTCAGGCTGAGCAGCTTCGTGGCTTCCACGGCGAACTCCATGGGCAGCTCGCGGAAGACGTCCTTGCAGAAGCCGTTGATGATCATCGAGATGGCATCCTCGGCGGGGATGCCCCGCTGCTGGAAGTAGAAGAGCTGCTCCTCGCCGATCTTGCTGGTGGTGGCTTCGTGCTCCACCTTGGCGGAGCGGTTCTGCACCTCGATGTAGGGGAAGGTGTTGGCGCTGCACCGCTGGCCGATGAGCATGGAATCGCACTGGCTGAAGTTGCGGGCGCCTTCGGCCTTCGGCTGCACCTTCACCAGGCCGCGGTAGCTGTTGGAACTGTCGCCGGCGCTGATGCCCTTGCTGATGATGGTGCTCTTGGTGTTCCGGCCGATGTGGATCATCTTCGTGCCGGTGTCCGCCTGCTGCTTGTGGTTGGTGAGGGCCACGGAGTAGAACTCGCCGATGCTCTCTTCACCCAGCAGCACGCAGCCGGGGTACTTCCAGGTGATGGCGCTGCCGGTCTCCACCTGGGTCCAGCTGATGCGGGAACGGCGTCCCTTGCAGAGGCCGCGCTTGGTGACGAAGTTGAAGATGCCGCCCTTGCCGTCCTTGTCGCCCGCGTACCAGTTCTGCACGGTGCTGTACTTGATGTCGGCTTCATCCAGGGCCACCAGCTCCACCACGGCGGCGTGCAGCTGGTTGGTGTCGAACTGGGGCGCGGTGCAGCCCTCCAGGTAGCTCACGGAGGCACCTTCCTCCGCCACGATGAGGGTGCGCTCGAACTGGCCCGATTCCTTGTTGTTGATGCGGAAATAGGTGGACAGATCCATGGGGCACTTCACCCCTTTGGGGATGAAGACGAAGGAGCCGTCCGTGAACACGGCGCTGTTGAGGGCCGCGTAGAAGTTGTCGCTGTAGGGCACCACCGAGCCCAGATACTTCTGCACCAGGTCCGGGTGCTCCCGCACGGCTTCGGACATGGAGCAGAAGATGATGCCCACCTCCTTCAGGCGCTCCTTGTAGGTGGTGGTCACGGAAACGGAATCGAAGACCACGTCCACGGCCACGCCCGCCAGGGCCTTGCGCTCGTCGATGGGCACGCCCAGCTTCTCGAAGGTGCGGAGCAGCTCGGGATCGACTTCATCCAGGCTCTGGTACTTCGCCTCCTTGGGCTTGGGGGCGCTGTAGTAGACGATCTTCTGGAAGTCGGGCCGCTCGTAGGTGACGTGGGCCCAGTCGGGCTCGGTGAGGGTGAGCCAGTGGCGGTAGGCCTTGAGGCGCCAGGCCAGCAGCCAATCAGGCTCGCCCTTCTTGGCGCTGATCAGGCGGATGGTGTCCTCGGACAATCCCGGCGGGGCGGACTCCGACTCGATGTCCGTGACGAACCCGTACTTGTAGTCCTGGCTGGTGACCTGGTGCAGGGTGGAGCTCATGGGGTCTCCGGTGGGAGCCTGGAAGGGCCGGGGCGCTGCCGGGCTGCTGCTTAGGATGCATAAATCCGACTTGGTTTGTCAACTTTGTCGCGACCGTTTCAGGAGGGCTTGCGCAGTTCCTGCAGCAGGCCCCGGAGCTTGGTGCGCACCAGATCCGCCTGAGCATCAGGCAACTCGCCCGGGTGGGCCTCCAGCCCCGCCTCCAGCACCTCCTCGGCTTCCTCCTGGGCGCCCAGGGCCGCCAGGGCGGTGCCCAGCTGGAAGTGGTGGATGAGGGTGGGCTCGTTCTTGATGACCGGGCTGACGAGTTCAACCACGTCCGCCGGGCGGTTGAGCTCCAGGAGGTACTGGCCCAGCAGGTTGCGCGCGCGGGATTCCTGGCCCGGCAGGGGGGTGGCCTGGAGGCGGCGGATTTCCGCAAGGTCCTCCTCGGCCACGGGGCCGGACATGAGCTTGTGGGCCTGCTGGATGAGGGCGGCTTCCCAGGCGCCGCTGCTCTTGGGGTGGGCCTTGAGGAAGACTTGGAGGGCTGCCGCGACGCCGGCAGTGTCGTTGCGCTCCATGAGGGGATCCAGGGCGGCCCGGAGGGCCAGGAAGCACAGGCGGGGGTGGCGGGGCGAGGCCGCGAAGGCCAGGGCACGGTCCAGGGCGCCTTCGGGATCCCGTTTCAGCGCGATCTGGAGTTCCACCCAGTCGGCACGGTCACTGCGGTCTTTCCGGCGGACCGCCCGCAGGGCCTCTTCGGCATCGCCCACACGGCCCTCCCGCAGGGCGGTTTCCGCGTCATCCAGCAGCCAGCGGTCCCGGGGGCGTCCGCCCCGTGCGCTGCGGAGCTGGGCGGGCGTTTCCGCATCCAGGAGGAGCAGCAGTTCGTGGTCTGCGGGGTGCTGGCGCAGGAGATCGGCCAGGATGGCCACGGCCTTGGGGCGCTCCCCGGCGAGCAGGTAGCTTTCGGCCAGCATTTCCCGGACGCCGAGATCCCCCGGCAGGAAGCTCGAAGCCTCCTTGAGGGCGGCAATGGCTTTGGCGGCTTCGCCCCGGGCCAGGAAGACTTCGCCGGCAAGGCTCAGGATCTCGCCATCCCGCTGCAGGACCAGGGCCTCCTGGACGGCCTCCAAGGCCCCCTGGAGATCCTCTTCGTCCAGGAGCAGTTCGCAGAGCTGGATGCGGGGCTCGGCCTCATCCGGCCTCAGCTCCGCGGCCTGGCGGAGGGCTTCGATGGCCCCATCGGCCCGGCCGCTGGTATCCCGGAGGAGTTTGGCCAGCAGCAGCCAGGCCTCGTAATGGCGGGGGCTGAGCTGGGTGACTTTCCGGGCGAGGGCTTCGGCCTCGTCGAGGTTCCCTGCGGCCTCCTGCAGGGCGGCAACGGTGAAGACCAGCTCGTAGTTCCGGGGATCCAGGGGAAGGGCCTGCCCCAGGCGATGGGCCGCTTCGGGCACCTGGGCGTCTTCCAGGAAGGCGGAAGTCTCCAGCAGGGCGCGGCGGAGCTGGCTCATGGAGCGGGGCTTGGCGATGGGCAGGATCCGGGCGCGGTAGCGGGTGAAGAGTTCCCGGGCGCCGATGAGCTGGAGGTTCTCGTCCACCAGCTCCTCCCAGCGCTGGGAGAAGGCCCGGCCATCCAGCTGGCCCTTCTCCTCCAGTTCCTGCACCAGGGACATGAGGCCGTTGCGCAGCATCACCTCGGAGCGTTCGAGGCGCCCCAGCTGGTCGGAAACGGCCTCCAGGTAGGTCTCGATGCGGCGCAGGCTCTCCTCCAGGCCCGTGATGCGCTCCAGGAGGTGCTCGTCCAGATCCTCCTGGACTTCGGCCTCCTCGGCTTCCTCCCAGGCCTGGTCCCCGCTGAGGATCAGCAGCCGCGTGCCGCACTTCCGGCAGGTCTCCCGCTCCCCGGGGTTCCAGGTGAAGCAGTTCTGGCAGTAGGTACCGGGAGTCTCGTTCGCCATGGTTCCAGGATAGCCGTGGGCCGGAGGGCTGGATGCGCGGGGTATCCTGGAGCCGATGAAGAGCACTGACGAAAAGCGGCAGGAAGCCATGGAACTGGTGGGCAAGGCCTACCAGCACCAGATGCGTGGGGATCTGGACAAGGCCCTGGACCTGTACGAACAGTCCCTGGCCGTGCTGCCCACTCCCGAGGCCTACACCTTCCGGGGCTGGGCCCGCTCCTACGGCAAGGATTTCGAAGGAGCCATCGCCGATTGCCACCGGGCCATCGATCTGGATCCGGAATTCGGCAACCCCTACAACGACATCGGGGCCTATCACCTGGAGCTGGGCGAACCCGACGATGCCATCCCCTGGCTGCGCATGGCCCTCAAGGCCAAGCGCTACGAGAGCTACTGCTTCCCCCACTTCAACCTGGGCCGGATCTTCGAGGCCAAGGGAAGGCTGGCGGAGGCCCTGGACCACTACCGCCGCGCCCTGGCGGAGAATCCGGGCTATGCGCCCGCCGCGCGGGCCGTGGAGCGGATCCGCAAGGCGATGGAACCCCAGGACAGGACTTCTTCCGGAGACCAGGCATGAAGCTCACCATCGCCCACAGCCCCGACAGCGATGATGCCTACATGATGGCGCCCCTGGCCCTGGGCTGGATCGATCCGGAAGGCTTCACCTTCGATTTCGTGCGCAAGGACATTGAACGGCTCAATGCCGAAGCCCTGGAAGGCCGCTATGACGTTACGGCCATCAGCTTCGGCGCCTATCCGGAGCTGGAGGGCCGCTACGGCCTGCTGACGGCCGGGAGTTCCATCCAGGAAGGCACGGGCCCCGTGGTGGTGGCCCGGGAACCCTGGACCCCTGCCGAGCTGGAGGGCCGCACCGTGGCCATTCCGGGCCTCCGCACCAGCGCCTGGCTGGCTCTGCGGCGCTTCGCAGCGGAGGCTGGCGTGGCCTTCGGGCATGAAGTCCTGCCCTTCGATCAGATCCTGCCTGCGGTGGCGGAAGGGCGTGCCGAGGCGGGGCTCCTCATCCACGAAAGCCAGCTCCAGTACCGGGATCTGGGCCTGCACCGTGTGCTGGATCTGGGGGCCTGGTGGAAGGACACCCAGGACCTGCCCCTGCCCATGGGCGGCAACGCCCTTCGGCTGGATGTGCCGGAACCCGAGCGCTCGCGCTTCGCCCGCCTCATGCGCCGCAGCGTGGTGGAGGCTCGGCGGCGCCACTGGGAGAGCGTGGACTACGCCCAGTCCTTCGGACGCGGCATGGATCGCGACATGGTGAGCCGCTACGTGCAGGGCTGGGTCAACGATTTCACGGAGGATCCCGGTCCCCGGGGCCGCGAAGCCGTGGCGCGGCTGCTGGGGCGGGAACCGCTCTGGATCCAGGGCTGAGAGCGCCAAACGGAGTCAGGCGAGGCCCGAAGCCAGGGCCAGGGCCAGCAGGGCGAGCATCGCGGCCACCATGCGCTGGACGAAGCGGAGGGTAACCTTCGTCATCAGCCTCGCACCCAGGAAGGCGCCCAGGAAGGCGGCGCCCACGGCCAGGGCGATGAGGTCCCAGGGGGCGCCGGAGAGGGCCGTGTGGATGTGGGTGCCGTAGACGCCCAGGCGGGTCACATCGACGAGGCAGGCCAGCGCCACGCCCGTGCCCAGGAACGCCTCCTTGCCGAGCCCCGCCCGGCTGAGGAAGGCGCTGCGCAGGGCGCCCTGGTGGCCCGAGAGCCCACCGAAGAAACCGCTGAGCAGGCCGCCCAGGGGCATCACCCGGGCGGGCCAGGCCCGGCGCTCCAGGCGCCCGTCCATCTCGGCCCAGGCGAAGCCCAGCATGAGGAGGGCGATCACCAGCTTCACCCCGGTGATCTCGTGGGGGCGGCCCGCCCATTCGTAGCGGTGAAGGACGGGCAGGCCGGAGAGCAGCACCAGCAGGGCCGCCCCCAACAGGGCTCCAGCGATGGCGGGGAGCCCGAACCGAAGGAGCGCGTGCCGGTCGGCGTAACGCCCCAACAGGGCCAGCTTGAAGAGGTTGTTGGCCAGGTGCACCACCGCCGTCATGGCCACGGCCATCTCCAGGGGGAAGAACAGGGCGAAGGCGGGCATCAGCAGGGTGCCCAACCCGAATCCCGAAAAGAGGGTCAGGCCCGAAGCCACCAGGGCCACGAAGGGAAGGGCGAGGTAGGGCGACATGGCTCCCACCCTAACCGGGAGGTTTGAAACCGGCGTGACGGAACCCATCGGGCCCGGCGGGGAGCGGGTCGAACGAGGGCGCTGAGCCTTATGGGAAAGTGTTGCTGGCTTTCCCCGGAACTTCCCACCGGTTAGCATCGGCGGCAAGGTTCATTGGAAGCCGCTTCCCGCGAAACAGGCCACCCTGGGGAACCCGGTGCGG
>MWBB01000067.1 GCA_002068835.1 Acidobacteria bacterium ADurb.Bin340
CCCCGCCTCCCCTGCCCTCCGAGGCCCTCCGCGCGGGGGTGCTGGCGGGCCTGCAGGCCCTTGGAAGCGTACTGGTGGGCAAACCGGTGCAGATCCGGCGGGCCCTTGCTGCCTTCCTTTCCGGCGGACATGTGCTGCTGGAGGATCTTCCGGGCGTCGGCAAGACCACCCTGGCCAAGGCTCTCAGCCGTCTGATGGGCGGCGGCTACCAGCGGGTCCAGGGTACCAACGACCTGCTCCCCTCGGACCTCCTGGGAGTCCATCTCTGGGATGCCTCCGCCCAGGCCTTCCGGTTCCAGCCGGGCCCCGTCTTCACCAACGTGCTCCTGATGGACGAGCTGAACCGCATCGGCCCCAAGACCCAAAGCGCGTTGCTGGAAGTCATGGTGGAGGGGCAGGTCACGCTGGACCGCAGCACCTTCCCCCTGCCGGACCCCTTCTTCGTCATCGCCACCCAGAACCCCATGGACCATGCCGGCACCTTCCCCCTGCCGGAAAGCCAGCTGGACCGCTTCGCCTGCGTGCTGCACCTGGGCTATCCGAACCCCGAAGCGGAACGACGGGTGCTCACGGGTCAGGCGGGCGCCGAGCGCCTGTCGGACCTGGAACCAGCCCTGCCCGTTCCAGGATGGATCGCCGCCCGCGCAACGGTTCGCCGGGTGAAGCTCGGCGAAGCGGTCGTCGATTACGCCGAGCGGGTTGTCGCCAAGGTGCGCAAGGAGGGCGGCTTCTGCTCCACCCGGGCCGTAGGCCACTGGCTGGCGCTGGCCCGGGCAGAAGCGTGGCTGGACGGCCGTGATTTCGCCACGCCGGACGACCTTCAGCACTGTTTCGGAGATGCCATGGCCCACCGGGGCCTGATGGACGAACGGCGCCTCAACCGCGATGAGCGCCGCGAGCAGCTGGACCGGGCGCTCCGGGAGGTCCCCGTGGGCTGGAGACCATGAACGCGGAACGGACGCAGCCCAGGGGCCTCGGGGAACGCTTCCGCCAGGAGCGGGTGGCCCAGGGCGTTTCCCAGGAAACCCTGGCCCGGGAACTGCGCCTCCCGCTCCGGCTCCTCACCGCCATCGAGGCTGACGACTGGGATGCCATCCCGCCGGGCCGGGAACGCCCCCTGGCCCGCCAGCTCGCCCGTCGGCTGGGCATCGACCTGGAGGCCCACGGAGAACTCTGGGAACAGGTCCCAGGCGCCGTGGCAGCCGAGGCTCCGAATCCCCGCCGGGAACGCACAGAGCGCGTGCTCGCCGCGACCCTGACCCTCGGATGCGTGGCCCTGGCCATCTGGCTGGTGGTTCCCGGACGCAACCTGAGGACCGGAGTAGCCACCCGCCAGGAAGCCGTTCCCAGTGGCCCGGCGGCCCCATGGATCCCCAAAGCACCCGAAGGCCCCTACCCCGTGCTGGGAGAGCTTCTGCCCGAGGCTCCCCTCACCGAGGCGGGCGTACTGGTAGCGCTGCGGGCCATCGATGCCGCCGAGGTGATGATCCAGCAGGAGAGTGGATCCCAGCAGATCGCCCTGCGGATCTCCGAGCCCTGGCAAGGCCGCGTGAAGGGCCCCTTCACCCTGCGCCTGGAAAACGCTGGGGTGGTTGCCCTGGAGGTGGCGGGCCGGAGCATCCCTCACGGCCACCGCGTAGGACAGGCCTGGGAGGGGGCCTTCGATGCCCAAGGTCAATGGATCCGCCCCCCGGCGCCCCCCGCCCCCCCTCCATCCGCCCCCGAAGCCCCTCCCGAACCCGAAGAGGTCCAACCGTGAGCCTGCACCCCCTGGTGGAGAAATTCCTGGCCGGGCAGATGCCCGAGCCCATGGCCCAGATGCTCGTGGGCGGCAGCCTGCCGGTGCCGCCCTTGGACCTCCTCCAGGCCCTGGCCCACGCCGTCTTCCAGGAAACGCCCCTGGCCGAGAAGGCCCGAGCCACCCTGGCGGAACTGCCGGAATCCACCCTTGGCAGCGCCATCGTGGGCCCCGTGCAGCCGCCGGAGCCCCTGGCCCTGGTGGCCATGGTGCGCCGCGAACCGGCCCTCCTCGAGCAGGCCCTGCTCCACGAGGACTTCAACGCCGCCCTCATGGAGCGGGCGGTGCCCCACCTGCCGGGCCCCGTGCTGGAGATCGCCCTCAACAACCAGGTCTTCTGGATCGAGCGGCCTGCCATCCTCGACCTGCTCGAACAGCATCCCGAAGGGGATTACACGCTCAAGCGGCGCATCCAGGAATTCCGCCGCGATGTGCTGCGCCTCCTCACGGAGGAAGCCGCCCAGGAACGCCTGGAGATCATCAACGAAGTGGAAGCCGGACGGCTCGATGCCGCCTGGGCCGAATTGCCCCTGGCCGCCGAGGAAACGGAAGAGGAGCGAAGCGAAGCGGAGCAGGCCCGCATCGACCGGCTGGCCACGCCGGTCGTGGATGCGGAAGGCAACGAGATCAGCCTCACCCTCACTCAGCGGGTGATGCGCCTGCGGACCAACCAGAAGATCCTGCTGGCCCAGAAGGGCGGCAAGGAGGAGCGCACCCTGCTGGTCCGCGAAGCCAACCGCCTCATCCAGGTGGCCGTCATCCGGAACGGCCGCATCACCGAAGGCGAGGTGGCCTACATCTCCCAGATGCGCACCGTCCACGACGAGGTGCTCCGCGTCATCACCATGAACCGGGAGTGGATGAAGAAGTACCCCATCGTCCGCAACCTTGTGTACAACCCCCGCACCCCGCTGCCCCTGGCCATGAACAACCTTCGGCGCCTGAACGACTTCGACCTGAAGATGATGATGAAGGACCGCAACGTGGCCGAGCAGCTGCGGCGCGAAGCCAAGCGCATCGTCGAGGGCAAGGCGGCCGGAAAGGGTTGAGGATGCTCACCCGCGATCAGGCATGGACCCACCTCTGTGCGTGGACGTCCAGCGAGCGCCTGCGGCGCCATGCCCTATCGGTGGAAGCCGTGATGCGCGATTTCGCACTGCGCCACGGGGAGGACCCGGAGCGGTTCGGCATCGCGGGCCTGCTGCATGACGCCGATTACGATCAGTGGCCCGAAGAGCATCCGCGCCGGATCGTGGCCTGGCTGGAGGCGCAGGGAGAGCGGGATCTGGCCGAAGCCATCGCGGCCCACTACACCCGATGGGGCCGCCCAGCGGAAAGCCTGATGGCGCGCGCCCTGCTGGCCAGCGACGAGATCAGCGGCCTCGTCATGGCCTGCGCCCGGGTGAATCCGCAGGGCCTCGCGGGCCTCACTGTGGCCAGCGTGCAGAAGAAGCTTCGCAGTCCCGCCTTCGCCGCAGGAGTGGATCGCCACGAGGTGGCCGAAGGCTTCCGCCTCCTGGCCGATCAGGTGGGCGGAACGGCGGAGGAGCACATTCAACGCGTTCTCTCCGCCCTCGCGAACCAGCCCTCCCTCCTGGAGGGTCCGGGATTTTAGCAAACCCGAACCAGCTTGCCAATCCCTTTGTTTCCGGGCCTCCCCGACGGACCTGCACACGGAAGGCAGCATCCGAAGGGTGCCCCTGAGTTTCAAGGCGAGGCGAGCCCCCATCCGCGACTTGTCAGCAGGCCTTGCGGAAAACCCCGGAAAGCCCGGTGTACCCTGGTTCCATGCGCCCTGACGCCAACGCCCCGCAGGACAAATCCAGCCTTCTGAAAACCTTCCGCGATCTCCTCGGCAGGTCCGCTCCCGACCTTCCCGCCCTGGAACGGATCCTGCCGGAATTGAGCCGGGCGGACCTTCTGGAAGAAGCCCTGGCAACCTGCCGGCGTCAGGGCCGGGATCGGGAAACCCAGCGGTTGTGGAAACCCTTCCGGGATCGCCTGGAAAGGGACGCGGAGCAGGCCCGGGCCCGACGCCAGGCCACATGGCAGCACGATCCCGACCGCAGAACGCTCCGCCTGAAGCTGGACATGGCGCCGCCTTTCACCCACCTGCACCCGCCCCAACGGATCCACACCCTGGCAGACAGCCTGCGCTCGGCCGGTTTGTCCGTGGCCCTGGGCCTGGAAAAGACGCCACGTCCGCTCATCACCTTCGCCCATCCCCTGCCCGCGGGCATGGAAGGCCGCGCGGAATGGGCCGAGGTGGGCCTGCGGGAGCCCTCACCCGTTCCCCTCCAGCAGCTCCCGGACCATGCCGCGGCGCACCTTCCCCCGGGGGTGGTCCTGCTGCAGGCCCTCCAGGTTCCGAACCATGCCACGCCCTTGGCGGAACTCTGCAGGGGGGCCCACTGGACCTGGGAGGTGCCGGAGCCGCTTCAGATCCCGGCCCGGAAAACCCTTCGGGCCTTCCAGGCTGCGGGAAGCTGGACCCTGGAAAAGCCGGGAAAGGTCGATGGCCAGAAGACCCTCAAGCAGATCGAAGTGCGCGATCGTGTCAGCGGTCTTTCCTGGGAAGGCCGAACCCTCCACCTCCATCTCAAACAGGAGAACGGGGAAGCCCTGAACCCCGCCAAGCTCCTGGGCGGCATCCTGGGGCTGGAACCCGCCACCGTCACAGGCCTGGTGCGCGTGGCCCTGGAACTCCAGGAGGATTCCCGCCTCCAGGCCGCCGACCGCTATGCCCCGAAGCTCCACAACATCTGGGAGGACGCCGTGCTGCTGGAATCCAGCGACGGCCCCGCCCCGCTGGAGGACGAGGACGACGAGGAGCCCCTGCGGCTGGGGTAGCTACTGGACCCGCAGAACCCAGGCCCAGTTGGCCAGCAGGAGAGCCACCCCGCCCGCAAGGATCCAGGCGCGCTCGTTCAGGCTCAGGTCGAACCGGAACCACCATCCCGTGGTGAAACGCACGGCCAGGGCCGCCATGCCTCCGGCCAGACCGAGGAACACCAGGGGATTGAAACGCAGAGCCTCGGCCCAACGGCCTTCCAGCAGACGGGTGACCACCCGCGTGCTGCCGCAGGTGGGGCACGGAATCCCGAAGGCCCCGTGAACCAGGCAGGTTTCCGGTGTGATGCCCGTGCGCTGTTCGAGCCACCACACCCAGGCCACCAGCAGCAGCCACCCCAGGCAAAGGCCCAGGGCCCACATCGGGACCCTGGGCCATCGCGAAGCACGGAAGAAGTGGATCCGCATCGCTCCGAACAGGTCAGCCCATGCCGCCCGCGGCAGCGGCGAATATCCCTGCCATCATGAGCCCCCAGATCAGAATCCCGATCACGTTCAGAACGACGGAAACGATGCCCAGGATCTTGGCTGCCTTGGCCATGCCTTCGCCGCTGGGATCCATCTGGCCCGCCGCCATTTCCTTCAGATCCCCCTGGCCCATCACCCAGGCGAGAATGCCGAAAATGACACAACAGATGATGCCGAGCACGCCGAAGATGATCAGCATGGTGCCGCGATGGGGTTTGAGGGCAGACGGCGCGCCGAACTGGTTCATGTCACTCTCCTTGATCGGCCCCGATCCCGGGGCCAGGTTGAAAGGTGGTTGACCCAGTCTAGGGAGCGGCGCTCGGGAACGAAAGCAGGACATCCAGGTCGCGAAGCCCATCTCCACAGGCTTGGTCCCGGCACCAGGACCCGGTTACGCTGAAAACCCGTTCATCCGCGCCCGGATTGCCTCCAGACCCTGCGGACGGAAACCGTTCCTTCTCCTTCCTGGGAGCCTTCATGTTCTGCCCCAACTGTGGAAACGAGGTTGCCGAGCACGCGGTGGTGTGCCTCAAGTGCGGCGGGGCCTTGAAGCCCCTTGCCGGAGCCCCTGCGGCCTTCGATCCGATGGCCAAATCCAGGATCGGATTCATCCTGCTCGGCATCTTCCTGGGTGGCCTTGGCATCCACAATTTCTACGCTGGATACTCCGGCAAGGGGATCGCCCAGTTGCTGATCACCCTCTTCACCTGCGGCTTTGGCGGGATCGTCACCTGGATCTGGGCTGTTGTCGAGGTCTGCACGGTCCAGGTGGACAGCACGGGCCGGCCCTTTTCCAGCTAGCTTCCCCACGGGTGCAGACACCCTTTCTGCTCCTGTCCCTTGACCTTCTTCCCGCCCCGCTTTGCACGCAGGACGTTCATTCCAGCCTCCACAAGGTCGAGCCTGCCGCGAACCAGAAGGCGCCGGGCCGAGCGGGGTCAGGAATCAGGATATCCCGGCCATGGTGCGGGGCCTCGAACAGGATTGTCCACGAGGCTCCCCCATCCTGGCTCAGTTGCAGGCGCCGCTCCCGCACCGCGAAGAGGCGGTGTTCAGGAGCGTCTGTCGTGCGGACGAGGCTGCAGTGCCCGTAGTCCTGAGGATCCAGGGGGCGGAAGCGCCCTTGGCTGAAGCGGTAGGCGCCGGAGACCGTGCCGACGAAGAAGGCCCCAGGTGACGCGGGATCCCAGGCCAGGCTCTTGACCGAGGCGAGGGGTCGCAGCACCTTTCCCCCGGGGCGGGACCAGGTCCGACCACCGTTGCGCGTCTCCATGACGCCGCCGAAGTCGCAAGCCGCCAGCAGGTGCCTTCCGTTGCTCGGATCCACCAGGATCTGGTTCACATCCGTTCGCAGGCCCGTCCTCACCCAGGAGACTCCGCCATCCGGGCTCTTGAACAGCCCGTAGCGCGTGCAGGCGTACAGAAACCTGCCGTGCTGCAGGAACCCCTTGATCCAGGCCGGCCGGAGGCCGCCCTGGATGGCGCTCCTCCGCCACGGGGCGTGCGGTTCCTTCTGGCGCCAGAGGTCGCCGTCCCGGGTCCCGACGATGAGTCCGCCCCCGGGCAGGAAGTGGATGGCCCAGGGGGTGGCGATTCCCGACGTGCCGCTCGCGGGCGCCCAGGTGGTGCCCCCATCTTCCGAGAGGAAGACGCCGCTGAAGGTCGACCCCATGGCCATGCGGCGCGGATCCGCCGCATCCACGGCGAGGGCGTCCATGGTATCGCCGGCACGCCAGGGAAGCTGGCAGGGGGTCCAGGTACCGGCCCGATCCTGGCTCCGCCAGACCCCGCCGTTGTCGAGGGCCGCCAGGAGCCCCCGGGGGTTTCGGGGATCCAGGATCAGCGACCGCACCATCCGCTCCTGGGGCAACCCCGCGCTGGCGTCCGTCCAGTTGCGGCCCCCATCATCGCTCCGCAGCACCCCGTGCCAGGTCCCGGCGTAGAGGATGGCGGGGGCGAGGGGGTCCTGGAGCAGGCCGAAGGTCCAGCCCAGATCGGCCCCGTCCTCCGTGGCCAGGGACGCCCAGGAGGTGCCGCCGTCCTCGCGGGTGAAGAGCCCATCCTTGGTGGAAGCAAAAAGCCTGGGCGCGATGCGCGCGACGTGAACCACGCCGTTGGGGTGAGTGGTGAGGCGCTGGGAAGTCCAGGTGCGGCCTCCATCCTGGGTGTGCAGGAGGTGGCCCGAGAGGCACCCTGCCACGAGCATTTCCGGCCGCTCCGGGTGGGCTGCGAGGGACTGGATGCGGCCCGCCTCCGGGGGAAGGGGCACGTCCTTCCAGACGACGCCGCCGTCTGCCGTCACAAAGAGCTGGTCTTCCGTGGCGGCCCAGATCCGCCCTGAATCCGCCAGCAACGCCCAGACGGGAGGACGGAGCCCCTCGACCCTCACCGCCTGCCAGTGGCGACCTCCATCCTGGCTCTGGAAGAGGCCTTTCGTCCCCCCAGCCCAGAGGTCCGGTCCCGAGGCGGCCAGCTGGTGGATGGGCCCCAGCCCATCCACCCCGCGCCAGGTGTTGCCGCCGGACGCGAGGCGCTGCATGCCCCAGGGGACGCCCGCCAGCAGCGCCCCGCTGTGAACGTCCGCCAGGATGTCGTACGGACTCAGCCCGCTGGTCATCTCCAGCACGGGCTTCAGCACCGGTCTTGGGCCGGCTGCGTGAAGGGGCGAGGCGAGGATGAACAGGATCAGCGCGAAGGATGGAGACAGACGCATCTCCACATGGTCGCGCACCTCCTGGCTACGGGAGGCGGAATGGCGGAAGCCCGCATCCTGCGCTTGTCGTGGGGGTGGCCGTTCATTGCGGCCCGACATGACGGCGGTTGGAGCCGCGGCGGTGCACCGTTGGGTGCTTCACCCAGCTAGCCCCGCAGCCCCTGGATCGCCTCGGACCAGAGCTGGCCGGGTTCCCGGGCCAGCAGCCATTCGGGTTTGAGGGGCAGCACGCCCCAGGCGCCCTGTTCCCGTTCGCCCTCCAGCTGGCCGGGACCCCAGCCTGCGTAGCCCAGGAAGAGGCGGAAGACCGCCTCCGGCTGCTGCAGCAGATCCTCCAGCAGGTCCTTGCGGTAGCTCACGAAATCCGTGAAATCGAGCACGGTGTCTTCAGCCCCGGGCAGGCCGCCCCGCACCAGGATGATGCCGCGCTGGGGCTCCACGGGTCCACCCCGGAAGGCCGTTGCCTCGGGATCGCCCCCGTAGGCTAGGCGGCTCTCCTCGCAGATGCGCTCCAGGGTCAACGGCAGGGGCCGGTTCAGCACCACGCCCATGGAGCCGTTGGCATCGTGGTCGATCAGCAGGACCACGCTGTGGAGGAAGTTGGGATCCAGCAGCAGCGGACTGGCCACCAGCAGGCAGGGTGCGCTCAGGGTCATGGGGGCATGATAGCGCTACCGTGGAAGCATGCGCCCGCTCGACCCCGCCGCCCTGCTCTCCGCCCTGTTCCGCCTGCTGCGCCGCCACCCGGTGGAGGCCCTGGCGCTCTGCCTGGTGGGCGCCCTGCTGGCTGCGGTGGCGCCGATCCTGCAGCTCCAGGCCCGACTGCCCGAACGGCCCGAGGTGATGCTGCTCCTGGCGCTGGTGGCCAAGGTGCCGTTGGAGATGTATGCGTTCCCGCGCTTCATCGCCCGGGCCGACGCAGAGACCGTGGGGAATCCCGCCAATACGCCGGATGGCTGGCGTGCCGCCTTCGAGGCACGGTGGCTTTGGGCCTTCCTGGCCAAAACGGGCCTCTACCTGGGCGTGGCCGGCGGCCTGACCCTGCTGGTGGTACCGGGGCTGCTGCTCTGGGCCGTCTTCGGCTGGGCGCCCCTTCGGGTGCTCCTGAGGGGCGAAGGGATCGGAGATGCCCTCCGGGCCAGCGCCCGCATCATGGGCCGCGCCTGGACCCGGGTGGTGCCCCTGGCGGGGCTCCTGCTGGCCCTCTACCTCCTGGCAGCCCTGGGGCTGGGCCTGCTGCTGGCCCTGGTCCTGCCGGAACCGACCGCCTGGCAGCGCCTCACCCATCCCCTGGTGTGGGTCGCCCAGGCGGTGGGAACGGCCCTGGACCTGCTGCTCACCCTGGGATTCCTGGTGCTGCACCAGCAGGTGGAACCGGTGCTCCAGGAGGAGCCGACGGAAGACTGATCAACCTCCGGGTTCCAGAAAGCCCGGGTCCTCGATGGCCACCAGATCTCCGCCGTCGAGGGCTTCCCGCTGGCCTGGATCAAGCTGCGCCTCCCTCCAGCGGGGATCGGTTCGGGCCTCAAAGAAGTGCTCCGAGGCTTCGCCCGCCTCGTAGGCCTCGCGACTGCGCCAGAGATGCACCCAGCCGATGCGGTTGATGCGCGCGAAGACTTGCACGGCCCGCCTCACTTTCCGTAGTAGGCCCGGATGCCCTTCACCACAGCCTCGGCATAGCGTTCCCGGAAAACGGGATCCTTCAGGTTCTCGGCGTCGGCCTCGTTGGTGAGGTTGGCCACTTCCAGCAGGGCCTTGGTGGCGGCCCGATTATGGCGAAGCACCGCCGGAACGAAGCTGCGGCCGGAACGGTGGATCACGGCACGGATGGGACGGTTCGCGTGGATGGGGAGACGCTCCCGCCGCAGCGCCTTCAGCAGCCCCTCCGCGAAAACGCGGCTGCGGGCCTCGCTCTGCAGCCGTTCCCGGGAGGTGAAGACCACCCGCGCGCCTGTGGCGGATTCCTTCACCCGTGGAAGCCGGCCGGTTCCCAGGGTGAACCGCGCCGGAATGCCGGACGCGCCGGGCACATAGACCATGGTGCCCTGGGCGCTGGGGTGCAGGCTGTCCGCGTGGAAGCTGAGGAACAACGTACGGCGGGCATCGCCCCTGCGCGCGAACTCGGTGAACCATGCGTTGGCCAGGACCCAACGAAGATGGGCGCTCACGGCTCCGGAGGTCTCCCCATCGTTCGGCACCGTCGGCGTGGTAAGCAGCACCGCATCCCGCGTCGGCGCCGGAATCCGGTCCCGAATGGCATCTCCCAGGGAGGGATTGCGGAGGGTCACGGATACGGTGGCCTCCGTGTCCTGCTCCAGGATGCGCTTCACCCTCATCGTGAGGTCGTAGACGTAGTCCGATTCCCACACACCATTGGCCATGGCGCCCACGTCCACACCGCCGTGGCCGGGATCCAGCACGATGCGTACCCCCTTCAAGCGGGGCCCGGCATCGATACGGGCGGTGCGGCGGATCTCGGCCCGGACTTCCCGTTCCTCCTTCAGGGCCTGGGTGCCCTCGGGCTGGAAGGGCCCGGCCAGGTAGGCCACGGGGATGCGGATGAGGGAACCCGCAGGAATGCTGCGGACGTCCTCGATGCCGCTGCGCCGGGCCAAGGCCTGCGCCAGTTCGTTCACCTCCTTCGGGTCCACCCGGTCGGTGAAGCGCATCACCACGCTGGAGTAGAGAGCCTCGCCGCGCCGCAACCGGTAGGCCGCGTAGGGGCCCTGGCGGTCTGTGTCGTAGCTGAGCAGGGCCCGGTAGGCGGCCACCCGGGCCTCGTCATCCAGCTCATCCTCGGGCTGGGCGCGCTCCAGGATGCCCCGCACGGGCCCGCCGAGGTAGCGGGCCAGCAGGTGGGAGGGGATGCGCCAGCGGTCCCCAACGGCGAGCTTTTCCGGGTTGCCGGGGTTGGCCGCCTGGAGCTGGTCGTAGTTCTGGCCGTGGGCGCAGAAGAGGGAGGCCATCAGCCAGAGGGATTCCAGCTCGGGCCAGCGCACCTGATGGACGACCTCGTCCTTGCGCCAGAGGTCTTCAGGCCAGAGGGTCTGAAGGACCCAGCGGCGCCCCTCGGAGCTCAGTTCCTCGAAGGTGAGCCAACGGGTCCTGGAACGGGCTCCCGGCTCCCGGAAGGCGGGAGGCAACCCCGCCGCTTCCACCTGGATGCCCTGGCGGAAGACCAGGCGAAGCCGCACCTGGGCCCCGCCGGGCACCGCGGCCAGCTGCTCCACGGGCTGCGGCTCCGCTGCCGCCAGACAGCAGACCACCGCGCCGAGGGGCAGGAACGGTTTCAGTTTTCCCACGGCGCCGTTTCGGCCGCGCCACCCAGCGAAGCCTTCACCCAGCCACGCAGGGCCTGGCCCATGCCGTCCGAGTCGCTGGCCCGCTGTTCCAGAAAGGCGGCGAAACGGCGCTCCAGGTGGCCCAGGCCCTCCTCCAGGAGGAAGAGGCGATCGGCCGCACGGTCTGCGGGAGCCTTGGCCTGGGACGGCGGCAGTTTCATGGCGGAGGCATCGAGGGTGGCGGCATTCAGCGAGAAGGTCCACTCCATGTCGCCACTGAGCATGCGCACCTTGGCGCGGGAGGGCCGCATGCCCCGGGACAGGGCCTCGAAGGCTTCGCGGCTCTCGGCGGGGTTGCCCTTGCGCAGCGAAAGCTCCTTCACATCGCCCCGCTCCGTCACCAGCTGAACGGCGTCATCCACAAAGCAGGCTGAGAGATCGCCGGACTGGCCGCTGGTCCCGCCTTCCGTGAGGCCGCGCATCCAGAGCCACAGGATGAACTCTTCGCCCAGGAATCGGCCCTGTTCCAGCAGCTCCATCGGTTTCATGCTCATTGGGCCTCCTCCAGTTCCAGATCGAGGGGATCCAGGGCCATGAGGGCATCCACGGGAAGATGGGGCGCCAGGCGGGCCGCCAGCACCAGAGGCGCCAGAGGCTGCAGTTCGCACCCGAAGGATTTCA
>MWBB01000068.1 GCA_002068835.1 Acidobacteria bacterium ADurb.Bin340
CGCCGAAGAAGGTCGCCGCGAAGAAGCCGGCGGTGAAGAAGGCTGCGCCGAAGAAGGTCGCCGCGAAGAAGCCGGTCGCGAAGAAGGCTGCGCCGAAGAAGGTCGCCGCGAAGAAGCCGACTGCCAAGAAGGCTGTGAAGAAGTAGGCTGTATCCCGCATCATGGAAGACCGCCCATGGTGGGCGTCCTGGAAGCCGAAACATGAAGCTCATTGAACGCGTCTCCGCACTTGAAGTTCTCGACAGCCGCGGCAACCCCACGGTGATGGCCCGGGTCTACCTGAACGACGGCACCGTCGGTCAGGCCATGGTCCCCTCCGGCGCAAGCACGGGAAGCCGGGAGGCCCTCGAGAAGCGGGATGGCGACAAGAAGCGCTACCTCGGCAAGGGTGTGCTTGGTGCTGTGCAGGCCATCAACACCGAGATCCAGGATGCCCTCCAGGGGATGGACCCCTTCCAGCAGGCGGAGCTGGACGAGGTTCTGCTGAGCCTCGACGGCACCGAGAACAAATCGAACCTGGGCGCCAACGCCCTGCTGGGCGTGTCCATGGCCCTCGCGGATGCCGCGGCCAAGGGTTGCGGCCAGCCGCTGTACCGCTACCTGGGCGGCGCCAGCGCGCGCGTGCTCCCTGTCCCGATGATGAACATCCTCAATGGGGGGGCCCACGCCGACAACAACGTGGACATCCAGGAGTTCATGGTCCTGCCCGTGGGCGCTCCTTCCTTCGCGGAGGGACTGCGCTGGGGCGCCGAGGTCTATCACGCCCTCAAGGGTGTGCTGAAGGGCCGCAAGCTCTCCACGGGCGTGGGTGACGAAGGCGGCTTCGCGCCCAACCTCGCCAGCAACGAGGAGGCTCTCGTCCTCATCGGGGAGGCCATCAAGAAGGCCGGCTTCAAGCCGGGCAAGGACATCTTCCTGGGGCTCGACTGCGCCTCCAGCGAGTTCTACAAGGGCGCCAAGTACGAGATCGATGGCAGTCCGAAGAGCGGTGCCCAGCTGGTGGACTACTACGCCGGGCTGGTTGATCGTCATCCCGTCATCACCGTCGAGGATGGCTGCGACGAGAGCGACTGGAAGAACTGGAAGCTTCTCACCGACAAGCTCGGCTCCAAGATCCAGCTGGTGGGCGATGACCTCTTCGTGACCAATCCCGAGATCCTCGCGAGAGGCATCCGGGAGGGCATCTCCAACGCCATCCTGATCAAGCTGAACCAGATCGGCACCGTCACGGAAACCCTCAAGGCCGTCGACATGGCCCACAAGGCCGGCTTCCGGGCCGTGATCAGCCATCGGAGCGGCGAGACGGAGGACACCTTCATCGCCGATCTGGCCGTGGCCACGGGCGCGGGACAGATCAAGACCGGCGCGCCCTGCCGCACGGACCGCGTTGCGAAGTACAACCGCCTCCTCCAGATCGAGTGGGAACTGGGCGCTGCCGCCCGCTACGCCGGCGCCGAGGCCTTCGGTCCCCTCTTCCGCTGAGGTCATGAACGCGGGCTGGCTGCTCCGCTCCCGGACCCTCGGCTGGGCCCTGGGGGTTTCAAGCCTGATTTCGGCGGCCATCCTGGTTTTTGCGCCGGGTGGCCTGCCGGAGATGCGGCGGCGGGAAGCGGAGCTTGGGGCCTACGAGGCGGAGCTGCGCCAGAAGGCCGAGCGCAACCGGGAACTCGCGGAAGAAGTCCAGCGCCTTGCCGCCCAGGATCCCGAACTGTTCGAAGCCCTGGCCCGCCGCCAGGGCTTCGCGCGGCCCGGCGAAACCGTCTACACCTTCCGAGAGAAGCGTTGACGCGATGTTGACGCTGGCATCCGCCTCGGGGAATGTCTTCGCCTTCCTCTGGGAGGAGGAGGCTCCGGTCGGTTTCGATGGGCCGGCGTGGGCCCGCCGGTTGTGTCCCCGGGGCACGGGGCTGGGTCTGGACGGCTTGGTATTGATGGAGCCGTTCCGACCGGGACAACCCTGGGTGTTGGAGCATTGGGATCCCGACGGAGGGCGGACCTTCTGCTCCAATGGCACTCGGGCGGCGGCGGCCCTCCTTCCCGAGAGCGCCGTAGGGGTGATCGAGGCCCGCTCCAGCGGGGAAGCCGTCGTGTTGCGCCGGGAAGGGAACCGGGTGGACCTGAGGCTTCCGGAAGGCCCCGGCTATGGACTGCAGGAACCCCCTGGCGGGCTTCCGGGGCCAGGCGTCTACGGATGGACCGGAACACCCCATCTGGTCATCGAGTTGAGCGGGATCGATCGCGTGGATCTTGGGCGGATGGCTCCTCCCCTGCGCCACCATCCGGAACTTCCGGAAGGTGCCAATGTGAGCCTGCTGGAGTGGCTGAGCCCGGGGCGTGTCCACATTCGCAGCTGGGAGCGCGGGGTGGAGGGCGAAACCCTCTGCTGTGGCCAGGGCTGCGCGGTGGCAGGGGCTTGGCTGGCCCAGCGGACGGGGCTTCCCGATTGGGAGATTGTGCCGACGGGAGGGGATCCCGTGCGGGTCCACGCGGAGCTCGATGTCCCAGCACTGGAAGTCGCTGTGGCTGGGCGGACCTGTGAGGATCCTGGGGCGTTTGCAGCCCGCCTCTGGCCTCCTGTCATGACGGATCCGGCCCTTCGCCGCTGGTTCGCCGAGGGTCTTCGACGCCAGCAGGGGGCGGAGTATCCGGGGGCTGTCGTGGCCTGGAAGCAGGTGCTGGCCCTGGATCCGGAACAGGCGGATGCCTGGTGCAACCTGGGGGCCTGTTTCCGGGAACTGAAGCGGCTCGATGAATCTGAGGCCGCCCTGCGGCGTTGTCTTGAGGTGGACCCTGGGAACCTTCCGGCCCGATGCAATCTGGGGGTTGTGGCCCTGGATCGGGGGGATTCCGTCGGGGCCCTGGCGCTGTTTGATGAGGTTCTGTCGGAGGATCCCGGTTGTGCGCCGGCTCGATTCCATCGGGGGTCGGTCCTTGCCAACCTGGGGCGCTGGGTTGAAGGCCTGGCAGCGGCCCAGGCGGCGGCCGCAGCGGCCCCCGACCTTCCGGCGGCCCAGGTGAATGTGGGCTGGCACCTGCTCAAGGCCGGGCGTCTGGACGAGGCGGAGACCGCCTTTGACCGGGCACTGGACCTGGACCCCGAGCTCCCGTCGGGCCGCTGGAACCGTGCCTACGTGCGTCTGCTCCAGGGCCGCTGGCAGGAGGCTTGGCCCGATTTCCAGGCGCGCCTCACCGTGACACCCGGGCTGCCGAACCTCAAACGTTTTACCCAGCCCGCCTGGGACGGCGGTTCTTTCAAGGATCAGACCCTGCTGCTCTGGTGTGAGCAGGGGTTCGGAGACACGCTGCAGTTCCTCCGTTTCCTGCCGGAGGTGAAGCCCCTCGGGGGCCGAGTGGCGGTCCAGGTCCAGCCGGCCCTGCTTCCGCTGCTCCAGGGCCAGCTTCCCGTGGAGATCCTGGCCGCTGAAGGCCAGCCGACTCCCCCCTTCGACCTTCAGGCGCCCCTCATGGATCTGCCTCGGTTGCTGGACGTGGGACCCGACACCCTTCGGGATGCCGTTCCCTACCTTGCCGCCCCGCCAGGGTCACCCTCGCTGGTCCAGGCCTTGGGGGGCCCGGGATTGCGGATCGGATTGGCCTGGACCGGGAATCCCACCCACCAGGACCAGGTTCGACGTTCGATCCCGCCCCGGGCCTTTGCACCCTTCGCGGAACTGCCGGGAGTTGCATGGTTCAGCCTTCAGCGCTTGGCGCGGGGAGCCGAGCGGGATGCATTGCCGTCGGAATTGAGGGCCGTGGACCTGGCCCCCCACTTCACGACGTTCCGGGAGACCGCGGCGGCGGTGGCGGCCATGGATCTGGTGATCACCGTGGATACGGTGATCGTGCACCTGGCAGGAGCCCTTGGCGTGCCTGCCCTGCTGTTGCTGCCAGCCATGCCTGACTGGCGATGGGGGCAGACAGGCGATGCCACACCTTGGTATCCCACCCTGCGCCTGTACCGCCAGGAGGAGCCTGGTGCTTGGGAGCCGGTGATCCAACGCATTCTCAGGGATCTTCGGGGCGTTTAAAGCCCGTGGAACTGGTAAACTTCGATGTTCCACACCCGAGGTCGCCTGTGCACCTGAGTTCCCCACGCCCCCTGTCGAGGTCCTGAAATGGCTGCGCGCATTGTGGCCTTGGCGAACCAGAAGGGCGGTGTGGGCAAGACGACCACCGCCATCAACCTCGCGGCCTCCCTGGCCATGATGGAAAAGATGGTGCTGCTGGTGGATTTCGATCCCCAGGGTCACAGCACCACGGGCCTCGGTTTTCCCAAGCCCGATCACCGGGCGGGCTCCTACGCCCTGATGAAGGGTGCCCCGGTCCAGGCTCTCACCCTCAGTACCGAAGTGCCCATGCTGCAGGTGGTTCCGGCGGGCAAGGACTTGGCCCAGCTGGAGTTCGAGCTTTTCGAGCTGCCCCAGCTCCAGGAACTGCGGAAAGCCCTGGAGCCGGTGCGGGATACCTACGACTACATCCTCATCGATTCCCCTCCTGCCCTGGGGATGATCACCCTGAATGCGCTGACGGCTGCGGATGAGGTGATCCTGCCCATGCCCTGTGAATTCTTTGCGCTGGATGGCCTTGCGGAGCTCACGGAAACCATCCGCCGCATCCAGGGAGGGCCCAACCCGGCCCTGAAGCTGGGGGGCATCCTGCTCACCATGGCCGAGGAGCGCACGAACCTCGGCGCAGCCGTGGCGGGCGAGGTTCGCCAGGCCTTTCCGGGCAAGGTCTTCCAGACCACGATTCCCCGCAACATCCGTCTGGCAGAGGCCCCGAGCCACGGCAAGCCCGTTGCCTTCTACGACCTGAAATCGAAGGGTGCCCAGGCCTACCTATCCCTGGCGCGCGAATGGCTGGGCCTGGAGATCCCTGCGGCCCAGAAGGAGCTGGCATGAACGCGAAGCGTCCCGCCCTCGGCCGCGGGCTCACCTCCCTCATGACCCAGATCGCCCCGGAGGATGCTTCCCAGCGGGAACTGCCCGTGGGGAGCCTTGCCCCCAACCGCCACCAGCCCCGCACCTATTTCGACGAGCATGCGCTGGAGGAACTGGCGGAGAGCCTGCGCCAGCACGGCATGGTGCAGCCCATCGTGGCCCGGAAGGTGGGCGACAAGTTCGAGATCATCGCTGGCGAGCGGCGCTGGCGGGCCGCCCGCAAGGCGGGCCTCGCCATGGTGCCCGTGGTGCTCAAGGAGGTGCCGGACGACCGCCTCCTGGAATACGCCCTGGTGGAGAACATCCAGCGCCAGGAGCTGAACCCCATCGAGGAGGCCAAGGCCTACTGGCAGCTGGGCGAACACCTGCGGCTCACCCAGGAGCAGGTGGCGGACCGCGTGGGCAAGAGCCGCCCCCAGGTGGCCAACACCCTGCGACTGCTGCGCCTGCCCCAGGGCATCCAGGGCCAGGTGGCCAACGGGGTGCTCTCCACCGGCCATGCCAAGGTGCTGCTGGGGGTGGAGGAAGCGCGGCTCCAGGAGCAGCTGGCCCAGGAGGTGGTGGACCGCCAGCTCTCGGTTCGGGCCCTGGAGGCCCGCGTGGCCCAGCTGGCCCAGGTTCGGCGGGCCAAGGCCAAGCGCAAGCATCCCCAGGCCCTGTTCCTCAAAGCAGCCGCCGAGGAGCTGACCCAGGCTTGGCGGACCCGGGTGGAGATCAAGGCCAAGGGCAAGGGTGGCGCCCTGGTCTTCCACTACGGCACCGAAGAGGAGCTGGATCGACTGTTCGAGGCTCTCAAGCCGGGGCCCTGAGGTGCGGGTTCGGCATCCAAGCCCAAGGGGAACCCTGACATGAACGCACCCCAGACTGGCGAGCCCTTTCCCGCGGATCCTGCGGGCACGTTTCCGAACATCGCCCGGCTGGAGGCGCGCGGCCACTGGGGCATCAAGCGCGGCCTGGACAACCCTCGGGCGCTGCTCCAGGGGCTGGGGCGGCCGGACCAGGGCTTTCCCGTGGTGCTCCTTGCGGGGACCAACGGCAAGGGCTCCACGGGGGCCTTCCTGGCCAGCGCCCTCCAGGCCTGCGGGCTCACCGTGGGCTGGACCACATCGCCCCATCTGGTCTGCCCTACGGAGCGCATCTGGATCGATGGCCATTTCCTGGGGGCTTCGGCCCTGGACCTGCTGCTGGGCGAAGCCTTCGAGGCGGAAGCCCGCGCGGGCCTGACCGCCACCTACTTCGAGCTGATGATCACCTCGGCCCTGCTGGCCTTCCGCATGACCGGCGTGGAAGTGGCCCTGGTGGAGGTGGGCATGGGGGGCCGCTGGGATGCCACCAACGCCCTGGATCCGATCGTGACGGCCCTCACCAATGTGGGCCTGGACCATCAGGCGTGGCTGGGAGAAACCCGCGAAGCCATCGGTCGGGAGAAGCTCTGCACCGCCCGCGAAGGCCGTCCCCTGGTGCTGGGGCCCGGCCTCGACAAGGACTGGGTGGAGCCCCTCCTGGAATGTCGTCCGGAGCTCTGGCCCGCGCCTCGGCTCCAGGTGGATCGCATCGCCTGGGACCATTCCGTGGTGCAGGGCCGCCCCATCGGGCTGGCGGGGGCCCACCAGATCGAGAACCTTGCCGTGGCCTGGGAGACCCTTCGGCAGCTCCGTCGCATCGGGTTTCCCCTGCCGGAGGATGCCGTGTGGGAAGGCTTCCGCCGCGCCCGTTGGCCCGGGCGGCTGTGGAAGGTGCCGGGCTGCGAGGAGGTGTGGATGGACGGCGCCCACAACCCAGACGGGGCCCGGGTGCTGGCGGCCCATGCGCGGGCCTGCGGCGTGCGGCCCCACCTGCTGTTCGGAGCCATGGGCGACAAGGACCTCCTTGGCGTGGCGGCGGAATTGAAGACCCTGGAGCCCCGAAGCGTCACCCTGGTGAAGGGGGCCGATGCCCGCTACGCCAGCGAGGGGGCCCTCCGCGCTGCCTGGGGGGATGCGGGGCTGCCCGTGCTTTCCGTGGAGGCTGCGGCGGCCCGTCTGGAGGAAGCCGCGGACGCGCCCCGCCTCGTGACCGGTTCCCTCTTCATGCTGGGGGATCTGCTTCGGACGATGGGGATCGCGCCCCAGGCCTGACCGATGCGCCGCCGAGATCCGGGCGGTCCCTGCGGTCACCGATGATGCGGGCGGGAACGCCTGCCACGAGGGCCCAGGGGGGCACATCCCGGGTCACCACCGCGCCCATGGCCACCACCGCGTGATCGCCGATGCGGACGCCATCCGTGATGCCGGCCTGGGCGCCCACCCACACATCGCAGCCCAGTTCGATGCCGCGGGACGTGACCGGCTGGTCCATGATTCGGTGGTCCGGCGCCAGGCCGTGGTCGAAGGCGTAGAGGGTGGCGCCGCTGGCGATGCGGGTGCCATGCCCGATGCGGATGCCCGCCCGGCCGCCGTCCAGCGTTGCGCGGGCGTTGATGGAGACCTCGCTCCCCAGGTGCAGGGGGCCGTGGAGGAAGGCGTGGGCTGCCACGCTGCAGCGGTCCCCCATCACGATGCCCCGGCCCGGCTCCCCGAAGATCGCCGCCTCCGGGGCGATGAAGCAATCGCGGCCCAGGACCACGGTTTCAAGGCGCAGCAGCTCCGCCTGGACCTCCGCCTGCCAGGTTTCCGCCCAGGCCCGGTGCCGGGCCTTCAGGGAGAAGTAGAGCCAGGGCATCCAGCTCAGGCGTCTCTGGTGCTGGGTGCGGAAGGCCATCAGGCCTTCGGAGGCGAGATCGGGTTCAGGCGGAAGGTCCGGGGTCATCCCTTCCATCCTGCCCGGGATGCCGCGCGAAGCTGTCCCGCACCCGGGCCACGAGTTCCTCGGGGCGCAGGGGCTTCACCAGGTAGTCCCAGAGATCCCACCGGCCCAGGCGTTCCACCAGCTCGGCCTCCCGATGGGCGGACATGACCAGCACTGCCGTGTCCTTGAGGACGGGATCCTCGCGGATGAGCCGAATGAGGGTTTCGCCGTTGCAGGCGGGCATCTCGTAGTCCGTGAGCACCACCCGCGGACGCAGGCGATGCAGGGTCTCCAGCACCTCGAAGGCCGAGGTGGGTTCCACCTCCTCCACGCTGAAACCGGCCTGCTGGAGGTGCAGCCGGGCGAAGGCGCGCATCCACGAGCTGTCGTCCACCACCAGGATGTCCACGGGGCCTCCGCGCCGACCTCCTTTCATCGGATGGATGGATCCCCATCTCGAATCTCCGCGGAGGAACCCTGCGGCTCGCCCCCGCGGGAAGCGCTGCTGGGCGGGTGCCGGGACTCGGCCGAGGGCTCCGGGGATAATCAAGGCATGCGTCTCCCGGAAGTGATCGCCTACCAGCGCCGACGGATCCAGAATCCCTGGGTGTTCCTGCCCCTGCTGGGCTTTGGAACGGTGCTGTTCCTGGGGACCCTTCTGGTCTCCTTCCAGGCCCCGCCGCCACCCCCCCAGGGGCCTGCCCTGACCCGCACGGGCCTCCTGGGCCCCATCCTCGCGGCGGCCCTGGGAGGGTATGGCATTTCGGCCCTCTACCTCTGGTGGTCCCCGGCGCCCTGGCTCTGGACCGGAGGCGGGGCCACCCACGTGCCCTTTCTCCGGGGCATCTTCCAGGCCGCAGCCTTCAACAGCCTGTACATCCTGCTGCTGGCCGGGCTCCAGACCCTTCTGACCTGGCGATTTCACCACCACCCCTCCTGGGCCCAGCTCACAGGCATGGTGGTGGCCGCAGCCGCCATCCACGGCACCGGCGCGGCCATGGCGGGCTACTTCATCACCCTCTGGGAACGCACCAAGCTGGTGAAGGAGGAAACGGAGAAGCGCCTGCGGGAGGCCCATTGGGTGCTGCTGCGGGGCCAGCTCAGTCCCCACGTTCTCTTCAATGCGCTGAACGGTCTCGCGGAACTGGTGCGCATCGATCCCGTCCGGGCGGAGCAGGTGATCCTCGATTTGTCGGACCTCTACCGCGCCCTGCTGGACCATGGCAGCAAACCCTGGACGCCCCTGCGAGAGGAGAAACGGCTGGTGACCCGCTACCTGGCCGTGGAGCAGATGCGGCTGGGGGACCGCCTGCGGGTGGAATGGCAGTGGGATGAGGCCCTGGAGGATCTGGAGGGCCCGCCCTTTCTCCTGCAGCCCCTGGTGGAGAACGCCCTCAAGCACGGCATCAACCCCTGTCCGGAAGGCGGCGAAGTGGGCCTGGGCCTGACCGTGCTGGGCGAGGATGTGGTGCTGTGGGTGTCCAACACGGGCCGCCCCCTGCCCCTGGTGCTGGGGAGCGGCGTGGGCGTGGGGAACCTGGAGGCCCGCCTGAATCTGGCCTTCGGGCCCCGTGCCCGGTTCCGCCTGCACAACGATGGCACCTACACCACGGCGGAAATCAGCATTGCCAAGGATGCCCTTCGGAGGACCCCATGAATCCCCTGCGTGTCGCCCTCGCGGATGACGAACCCCTGGCCCGCACCCGCTTGGCGCGGCTCCTGAAGGAGGCCGGCTGCGAGGTGGTGGCGGAACTTCCGGATGGTCCCGCCGTGCTGCGCTGGCTGGAGGCGGGAGGCAGCCTGGACGCTCTCTTCCTGGACATCCAGATGCCCGGCATCTCGGGCCTGGAAGTCCTGGCGGAGCTCCAGGACTGCCAGACCTGTCCGCCCGTGGTCTTCGTCACGGCCTTCGCGGAGCATGCCGTGCGCGCCTTCGAGGCCAGCGCCGTGGACTACCTCCTGAAGCCGGTTTCCGCCGAGCGCCTGTCCAAGGCCCTGGCCCGTCTCCAGCAGGGCGCCGTGCCCCCGCGCTCGGTGGGCGAACTGAAGTCCGTGCTCTCGGCGGCGCCCCGCTTCCCCGTGAAGGCGGGCGATGGCCACGTCTTCCTGGAGCTGAAGCGCACCAGCCACTTCGAAGTGGAAGACGAGGTGGTCTACGCCTGGGCCCCCGTGGGCGGAAAACCCATCCGACATCGCACCGACTGGACCAGCCTGGGCGAAGTGGAGGCGGCATTCCCGAATGCCGGTCTGCTTCGGATCCAGCGGCATCTCCTGCTGCGTCCCGAAGCCATCCTGGGGTTGAGGCCCATCGAAGGGGGCCGGGCCGCCGTGCGGGTGGCCGAGGGCCTGGACCTGGAAGTGAGCCGCAGCGTCACCCCCAAGCTCAAGGAACTGCTGGGCCTTTGAAGGCGCGGGTGGACCTGCGGCCCACCAGCCGTCTGCTCCGGGAGGCCTCCAGCAGCAGGTCCCGCACTTCGTCCAGGGAAGCGCAGCTCAGGTAGGACTCCCGGGCCATCCAGGCCGCCAGGAGGAGGATGAACGCCGCGAAACCCGCGGTCGCCCCCGTGCTCCAGAAGCCCTGTTGGGCCTGCAGGACCAGGAAGCCGGGCAGGAAGGCCAGCGGGGCCCAGAACAGGGACAGCTCGAACTTCATGCGGACCACCAGGGTGCGCAGGTAGCGCTGGCCCACACGGTCCTCGGGAATGCGGAGCTTCAGGTAGGGCAGCCAGCGGGCCTCCCGCTGGCCCGGATGATCCCGCTCCCGCCGCGCATCCCAGCGCCGCTCCAGCGCCGAGCCCGCATCCTCCAGCACGTGTCCTGCGGCGAGGGTGAGCAGCACCAGCAGGGTTCCCGACAGGGCGGGGTGGCTGTCCGCGAAGCGGGCCAGGGCCGGGTGGTGGAGCCCGAGCAGCGCCACGTAGGGCGAAATGGCCAGGGCCCCGGGAATGACGAGGGTCGTGAGGGGCCTCAGGATTTCGGTCTTCAGCGCGGATGCCAGATCCATTCAGCGCTCCCGGAGCAGCCTCAGGGCCAGGGCGCCCAGGCCGAGGACGGCCACTCCTGCGATCCAGGGCAGCCAGCGGCGGAGGGGATCCTCCCGGGGCACGCTGCGGGGCAGGCCCTCGGGGTCGGCTTCGGCGGCGCCCAGGGTTCGGGGGGCCTGCTGGTACACGGCCCGGCTGGAATCCGGCAGGGCCGAAAGGTTGCCCGGCGCAGGCTTCACCAGCCCGCCCCAGTGCAGGCTGTAGGCCTTGCCCGCCTCGGCCGGGAAGAGCAGGGCGTCCCGGCGCACCAGCAGCTTCACGGAGGCCACCTGGGCGCCCTCCGGCAGGTGCAGGCGCAGGCGGTCGGTGGTGATGGGCTCCAGGCTCAGGCGGGTGGCAGAGGAACCCAGGGCGGGCAGGTTCCACACGAGCCCGGAAACGGAAACCGGCTGTCCGAAGGCCTCGGGCTGTCCCTTGGGGCCGGGCTGCGGAGGCAGGCTGAAGCGGGGGGACACGGGCGCCACGGGCGGCCTCAGGGCCACCTCCGCGCCCACGATGCGGTCCGGGCCCTCCAGGGCCAGGATCCAGGTCCCATCGGCTTCCTGGGTGAGGCGGGGGGTCACGGTCTGGTCTTCGGTTCGCAGGCTGGGCTCCGTGGCGGCCTGGACGCTGAGGCCCGTGAGGCGAGGCGCAGCCCCCTGCAGTGGCACCAGGGTGATCCGGTGATGCAGTGCATCCCAGGGGATCACCACCTCGGTGCGGCTTCCGGCCTCGCCCAGGTCGAAGACGTGCAGGGGCTCGTCCCGCTCCAAGGTGATGCCGGGGCCTTCGCGGCGC